>CAYLNA010000056.1:0-10486 GCA_964384665.1 uncultured Desulfovibrionaceae bacterium
GTGTTGGACAGGCTGATCAGCTGGCTGAACAACTGGCGCACTTCATACGACGTGGCCTCGCGGTCCGATTCGGTCATGGTGCCCGTGGCGCCCTGCTCGGCCAAACCCGCCAGCTTGGTCAGGATGGTGCTGGTTTGCAGCATGGATTCGTCGGCCAGGCCGAGCCAGCCCTTGGCCGTGTCGATATTGGATTGGTATTGGGTGATGGCCGAGATGGAGTCCCGATAGTTCATGACGCGAGCCGTGCCGATGGAGTCGTCGGAGGGCTTGAGAATGCGCTTCTGGCTGGAGGCCTGCATGTTCAGGTCCATCAGGCGGGATTGGGTCTCCTGCAGATCGTAGAGAAATGTGCTGTATTGACCGCGAAGAGATACGCGCATGGCCGCCTCCTAGGACTTGAGCCCCAACAAAACCTGCATCATGGAATCCGCCGTGGTGATCAGCTTGGCCGCCGCCGTGTAGGCGTGCTGAAACTTGATCAGGTTGGTCATTTCCTCGTCCAGGTTCACGCCGCTGACTGCTTCCTGTTGGGCCTTCAAATCCGATGCCAAAGCCGCGTTATACTCGTGCTTGAATTTCGCCGCCGCCGCGTCGGACCCGACCAAGGCCACCAGGGCGGAATAATACTCGTCCAGGGTTTGGTTCGCGCTCCCGCCCGAAACCGTGGAAATGCCGACATTGGTCGTCTGCAAGGCGGCGATGGCCGTGGCCATGGTGTTGTCGCCGCTGTTCATCTCTCCGGCTCCGTTCACATGTCCGGCATTGATGAACGAGGCGTTGTTCGCGACGACGGAATTGACGGCCAGGGACCGCGCGTCCGATCCGTCAAAAAAAGTGTTGATGCCCAAGGCGGCCAGGAGTCCGCTGGAATCCGAGCCAAAGGCGATGTCATGGCCGTCCGCGACCGCGAGTTGCAGTCTGCCGTCGCTGATGGTGGCCGTGATGTCCCCGCCAAAGGTCGTGTTGAACGCACTGACCACATCCTCCAGGGAATGTGCGCTGGGATCGAAATTGGCGACCCCGGGAGGCAGGGCGGAAAAATCCAGGGTCCGCGAGGATTCCAGGGCTCCGGTGGTCTGGTTGTACATGTGGATCACGATGTTGCCGGCGCCCAAGCGGTCTCCGAAAGCCAGGCCCGATTCCCGCGCGCCCAGGGCCTGGGCGTTGTCCAGGACCGCATTGCTCCCGATGACGTCCGTGAACCGATCCAGACCAGCGCCCTGGGAGTGCAGTCTGTTCACTTCCCAGGCCAGGGAGGCCGAGAACGCGTCCAACTTCTCGATATACCCGCCAACGCTGGCGTCGCGGAACTGGAAATATCCGGTCAGACTTCCACCGGTCAGCCGCCGCTCGTTGTCCTCCCCATTGGGCAGGATCTGGGGCGTGATGTTCATCTTGGACGAGGAATTCTCGTACCAGAAAAGCGCCTTCTGGGGCAAAACCTGAAACCGGTCGCCTGTTTCCAGATCGTTGCCGGACCCAGGATCAAAGGTCAGCGTTCCCCTGCCGTCGGGCAGCAGTATCGCCGTCTCGCTGGTGGTGAATGTGTCGACGCCGTTTCTGTCCTTGAGCCAGGTTTTTCCGCCATCCACCGAAACCCGATACGTGGCCGCGCCCACGGCGCCGGCGCCGACGATTTCGACGGTGTATTCGCTGGAACTCTCTCCGGCGAACTCGACCGCGCCGTCGAAGGTCGATCCCGGAGCCAGCTCGGCGATGGTCCCCGGCCGCTCGAAGGCCAGGCGGAAATATTCGGTTCCATCAACCAGGGTATGCCCGGCCTTGGTCAGCACGGTCACGTCGCCGAGGCCGTTGTCGACATAGGTGATGTCCATCTTCTCGGCCAGTTCCCGGATCTGGGCGGCGCGCTCGTCGCGCAGGCCGTTGGCGTTGTTCACGCCGGAAGCCTCGATGGTCGTGATCTGGGCGTTGATCCCCGCGATATTGGCCAGAATCGTGTTGATGCTGTCCACTTCATTGGCGATGGCGTCGTCGGCGTCGGTCTGCAGGGTTTGCAGGCTCTCCTCCGCCGTCTGGATCGCGCCTTCCAGGGTCGCGGCCTGACCCAGAAGTTCAGCGCGGATGCTTCCGTTGCGCGGGTCCGCGGACAAGGTCTGCCAATCCGCCCAAAACTTGGTCAGGGCGGAACTGACGCCGTTGGTCGTGGCCTCGCCCAGCACTCCTTCCACGCTCTGTAAATTCTCGGACAGCGTGGACCAGCGTTGTTCCTCGGCGGTCTTGGTGTTGTAGCGGGCCTCGATGTATTGGTCGAAATAGCGGATGACCTGGGCCGCGTTGACCCCGGTCCCCAGCTGACCCGGAGAATAATTCAGGTACTGGCCGTCCTGCAGCACCACCGCCTGCCGGCTGTAGCCCTCGGTGTTGGCGTTGGAAATGTTGTTGCCAACAACCTCGATGGCGGTCTGACTGGCAAAAAGCGACTTTTTGCCGATGTCGAGCAGACCGGTGACGCCTGGCATCAGAGCCTCCCGTGCACCAAGGCGGCCGTGGTCGGCCGGCTGTGCCACGTTCCCTTGGCGGTGTAGGTGTTGCGCTCCCGAGGCGCGACCTTGTTCTGGAAATGTCGCATCAGTTCACCACTCTGCTGCCACAAGGCCATGGCCAGATCGGCGTTGATGGTCGCCTGACGGGCCCCGGCCTGTTCGTGGTCCGTCAGCTTGGCCACCCAGGTCTCCAGGGGAGCGCGGGCTTCGTCGTCCAGGGTGTCCAGATACGGACGAAGCCGGGGAAAACCGTTATCCCGCAGGATGCGCAGCAGGAATTCGCGCTCGCGCACCAACTGCCGGATCAATTCCTGAATGGTCAGCTCCAAGGCCGTGACCTGATCCGGCTTGCTCGCGCGCAGCAAGGCATATTCTTCCTGCAGGAGCATGCACAGAAGCTGGGAGCCCCTGGCTTGGCGGGTCAGACTGCCGGCTATGATCTGAATCATGGCGTTCTCCGTGAATGTTGCGTCTCTCGGGCCGGAAAAATATGCCCAGCGAGCCCTGTTCAGGGCATATTGTGCAAATCTTCGGCCACCAGCCGCTCGTCATTCCCGGATTCATTCTCGCCTCTCCCTCGTGTCCGTGCGTCTACATCTTGTCCGCCGCGCCCAGGCTCACGGCCTTGAGCGCGTTCTCCAATTCCGAAAGCGTGACCTTGACCGGATTGGGCGGCGTCTCGGCGCTGGCCACGGTTTCGCCGTGATCCTGCTCAATGCGCCGGGCCAGATCCTCGGCCTGATGCTGGGCGGCCCGCGCCGCCAGGGTCTGGGTCTGGGCCAAGGGGGAGGACGTCGCGGCCAGGGCGGACTTGTCCAAGGGCAAAAGCGGCGTGGACGAGGACGTGTCCTTGCTGGCCTTGGCCAGCCGCTCCGCGAGGCTGGTCTGGAGCATGTCTCCCAGGCCGATGCCGCCGCTCTGGGCCATCTTCACCGACAACTCCTGGTCGAACATGGACAGGTAACTTTCTTCCTCCTTGGAATGGAGCAGGCCGTCCTTGGGCACGGAGGAACGCATCTGCTTCCAGATCTGGCCGACGAACACGGCCTCGAAATCCTGACAGACCTTTTTCAGCTTGGCTTCCTTGGCCTGGTCCGGGTTTGTCTGGGAACGCAACCCTTGCAAGCGCAGCTGCAATTGCTGGGTGACGTCGTTCTCGGGCAGGGCCGGGGTGGTCATGGTGTTCTCGCTCATGCTTCCTCCGCGCCGTTAGAGCACTTCAAGCTCCGCATGCAGGGCTCCGGCGGCCTTCATGGTCCGCAGGATGGAAATGAGATCCCGGGGCGTGGCGCCGATGGCGTTCAGGCCGTCGACCAGTTCCTGGATGGACGCGCCATCCATGAGCACCAGACGGCGCTGCTCTTCCCTGAGACCGAGCTGGGTCTGGGGAGTGACCACGGTCTGTCCTCCGGAAAACGCCCCCGGCTGGGAAACCTGGGGTTGTTCGGACACGACCACGTTCAGGTTGCCATGGGAAACCGCGACCTTGGACAAGGTGACATTGGCCCCGAGAACCACCGTCCCGGTCTTCTCGTCCACCACGACCTTGGCCCGGGAGTCCGGACTGATCTCCAGATTTTCCAGGGAGGCCATGAGGGTGACGAGATCGCCCTGATACCTGGGCGGCACGGCCAACTGGACCGTGGCCACGTCCTGGGCCTGGGCGAAGTTTCCGCCCATGGCGCGGTTGACCGCGTCCGCGACCTTTTTCGTGGTCGAAAAATCCTCGGCGTGCATGTTGATGAACACGTTCCGCTGGTCGTTGAAGGCAAAGGGCACGCCACGTTCGATGACCGCGCCGCCGGGAATGCGGGCCACGGTGGCGATGTTCTTGGAGGCCTGGGCCGCGTCGCCGCCGGCCGAAAATCCGCCCACGGCCAGGGGCCCCTGACCCAGGGCATAGACATTGCCGTCCACGCCCTTGAGCGGCGTCAGCAGCAGCACCCCGCCCAGGAGGGAAGACGCGTCGCCCATGGACGAAACCGTGATATCCATGCGCGAGCCGGGCCGGGACGAGGCCGGCATCTTGGCCGTGACCATGACCGCGGCCACGTTCTTGGGCTTGAGCACGGAGCGGTCGACCTTGACGCCCATGCTATCGAGCATGTTGGCCATGGACTGCATGGTGAACTGCGCGCTCTTGTCCCCGGTTCCGGCCAGGCCGACGACCAAGCCATACCCAACCAGATCGTTGGAGCGCACCCCGCCGAAGCTGGCGATGTCCTTCAGGCGCACGGCTCCGGCCGACGCGGCCAGGCCGAGGACCAGGATCAGGACGCACAGCGCCGCGAACTCAACCCGACGAAAACTAAAATGGCCACACATTGTCCAATATCCTCGCAAGCCACCCGGGGCGTTGTTTTTCCGCCAGAACGCCATCGCCGTACAATTCGATCTTGGCCTCGGCCAGGCTGGTGGATTTGATGGTGTTGTCCGCGTCGATGTCCCGGTCCCGGGCCACGCCCTGCACGAGGACGATCTGGGTCTCCCCGTTGACGCGCGTTTCGCGGGCGCCGACCACTTCCAACATGCCGCCGCCCAAAACCCGGGTCACCCGCGCGGCCACGGTCGTGGTGATGGTGCTTTCACGCTTGGTCTCGCCGTCGCCCTCGAATTTATTCGTGGACGTCGCGCCCACCATGGAGTTCGCGCCCACTTCCGCTCCGGGGACGAGCGGGAGCGTGTCCTTGCCCAGGAAGGCGGACACGCCGAGATCCGTGGAGCTGGCCTTGTCGGCGGTGGTCGAGGCCTTGTTCTTGGCCAAGGTCGTTTCCACGACCTTGATCAGCACAATGTCCCCGACGTGGCGGGCCCTGGTGTCGGCGAAGAGCAGATTGGCCCCGTCCGGATCGTACAGGGAGCCGGGGTTGTCGACCGGGGAAACCCGCTCCTGGGGCGGGGGCGTGACCACCGCCGCCGGCATGGGCGGTCGGCCCGATGTCCGGCAACCCACGGTCGCGATCACCAACGCCGTGATCATGGCATGACGCGCTTTCATCTTCTCCTCCTACTGGGTCCGCACGGTCGCCGCGTCGAGGACGCGGGCCGCGATTATCTTCTTGCTTTGCATGTTCCGGACCCGAATCACGTCGCCGACGCTTCCGTCCTCCAAACTTTCCGCCGGCACGCTCAGTTTCAGGGTCCGTCCTTCGTGAACCAGGGTCACGGGCGCGCCCTTCTGGATCACGGGAATGGGCTCCACGGCGTTGGCGAAAATGACCTGTCCCGACCCCACGGCCGCGCTCACGCGCAGGGGCAGACCGCGTCCGTCCCAGGGCGGCCGGGACATGAAGGCCAAATTCTTGCGCGCGAACGTCACCAGGCCGGGTTCCAGGATATTGCCCCGGTTCAGGACCCGCGCCGCGCAGGGCACGGTTTTCCAGACATCGGCGAAAACCGTGCCCGTGAAATTTCGCAGCACCTTGCCGGCCCCGTTCACCGCTTCCAGGCGCAGGCTGATCCGCCCCGGCCCCAAGGCGCCCACGGGCGCGACGCGGATCTGGACCGGCTCGGTTTCCGGAATGAAAAGATACTCCGCGATACGGTGCTCGCGGAGTTCCACTTCGCCTTCGAGATGGGCCAAACCTTGCGTCAAAATATTGTCTATGAGTGGACGCAGGGCCATGCCCTCCACGACCTGCCCACCCCGCTGGACCTGGATCTGATCCGGAACCACGATCTCCGGCAGGCTGGCCCCAAAACGCTGGATGATGAGATCCCGGAGCTTGGGCCCGCTCAGATTGGCTCTCGCCCCGTCAAACTTGGGCGCGGCCAGGAGCGGTTCGGCCCCGATCCGGGCCAGGGTCCGCGCGGCTTCCTCGCCCTCGGCCCGCGCCAGCTGCGCGAGGCCGATGACCGGCGTGTCCACGCAAACCGCTGCGGCGAGCACCAATCGATCTTCGGACCAGGCCCAGGACGACGACGCCAGCACGGCGATCAGAAGCACCACGGCCACGCGGATCATGCCGCTACCTCTTCAATTGGTTGGCGATCTGCAGCAGGGAATCGGCCGTGGAAATGGACTTGGAATTGGCCTCGTAGGCGCGCTGGCCCACGATCATGTTGACCATTTCCTCCACGATCTCGACGTTGGACATTTCCAGGAAGCCCTGGGCCAGGGTGCCGGCGTTGTTCTGTCCGGGCACGCTTTCCACGGCCTCGCCGGAGCCATCGGTGGCGACATACAGATTGCGCCCCTCGGCCTTGAGTCCGGCCGAATTGACGAAGGTGTAGACAGGGATGTCCGTGGCGGCCAGTTCGGCCCCGGACTTGTCGACGCAGGTCAGGTGCCCGTCCTCGGTGATGACGATGTTCTGGGTCTCGGGCGGCACGGTGAATTCGGGCTGCAGGGGATGGCCGTTATCGGTGACGATGACGCCCTCGCTGTTCAGCTTGAAGGCGCCATTGCGGGTATAGGCTTCCTCGCCGTTGCGGTCGACGCGGAAAAATCCGTCGCCCTCGATGACGATGTCGAGCTGGTTGCCCGTGTTCTGGAAATCGCCCTGGGTGAAGAGCTTGTGCACGGACACGGGGCGCACGCCCATGCCGATCTGCATGCCCACCGGCAGTTGGTTGCCGGTTTGATTGGCCGTACCGGCGATCTTCATGTTCTCGTACATGAGATCCTCGAACTCGGCCCGATTCTTCTTGAAGCCCGTGGTGTTGACGTTGGCCAGGTTGTTGGCGGTCACGTCCAGGCTCATCTGCTGGGCGATCATGCCCGAAGCGCTGGTCCATAATGCGCGTATCATGATTCTTCTCCTCGCGGCCCGTGCATCGGCGGCCGCCTCTCATTCATGGCGGGCGTTAGCGGGCCGCGCCCACTTCGCTGATGGCCTTCTTGTCCTGATCAAACGTGCCGGTGATCATCTTCTGGTAGGCCTCGAACGCGCGGATGGCCTCGATCATGTTGACCATTTCCGAGACGACCTCGACATTGGCCCCTTCCAGGAACCCCTGCTCGATGGTCGCGCCCTGGGCCGGAATGGTCTGGGCCTGGGCGTCGGGCCGGATCCGCAGCAGGGAATTGCCGGCCTTTTCCAGCACCTTGGGGTCCTCGACCGTGACCAGGGAGATGGTGTCGAGCTGTTCCCCGTTCACGGTCAGGGTTCCGTCATCGCTCACGACCACGGTCCCGCCCTCGGGAATCTGCAAGGGCCCGCCATTGCCCAGCAGCTGGTTGCCGTGGCCGTCCACGACATAGCCCTCGCTGGAACGGTGATAGACGCCCTGGCGGGTCAGGAATTCGCCGTCGGGCGTTTGCACGCGGAAAAAACCGTCCCCGGAAATGGCGAAATCAAGGGGGTTGCCCGTGGTCTTCATGGCGCCCTGGGACAGGTCGATGACCCGCTCCGCGATCCGGGACTGGGCCAGGACATGGCCTCGGGGCCAGGGAACCCGCCGATCCAGGGCTTGGTTCGGATCGAGCATGTCGTGGGCGTAGCGGCGGAACGTATCCCGAAACGCCAACTTGTCGCCCTTGAAGCCGGTGGTATTCACGTTCGCCAAATTATTGGCGATGACATCCAGCCGATGCTGCTGGGTCAAGGCCCCGAACGTGGCGCTATAACTGCTTTCCTGCATGGGAAGTCCTCCTTGTCACGCCTGCTTCAAGCACATTGCATGCCAGAGAGGCGGAGATTCGAAAGCGCCGCGCGGCCCCTTTGGCTCGACAAAAAAATACTTGACGACCCTCCCCCGTGGCGTGCAAAGAAAGCGGTTGCAGAGCGGGTGTAGCTCAATTGGCAGAGTACAAGCTTCCCAAGCTTGGTGTTGCGAGTTCGATTCTCGTCACCCGCTCCACTCCTGTATGTGGTCATACTGACATTTTCGGTAGCTGATGGGGGTGGGCCTTTCGTGGTCCACCTTTTTTTTTCCGGCAGGCAATATGGACAAGAACGAAATCCACGCCCGACTTCTCGACATGATTACTCCGCTGTGCGAGGCCCGGGGCATTGATATCTGGGGCATCGACCTCCTCTTCGAAGCGGGAGGACGGCACAAGATCGTGCGCATCTACCTGGACTCGGCCGCCGGAATCGGCATCGACGAGTGTGCGGAGGTGAGCCGCCACGTCAGCCTGGCCCTGGACGTGGACGACATCATCCCTGGCGCGTTCACCCTGGAAGTCTCCTCGCCCGGCCTGGAACGGCCGTTCTTCTCGCCGGAGCAGATGCGGGACTACCTGAACCAGGAAATCCGCGTCCGCCTGCGCGCGCCCATGGAGGGCCGAAAAAATTTCAAAGGTCGCCTGATCTCCCTTGATCCGCCCGCGTTCACCGTGGCCGTGGACAACATGGAATTCACGTTGAACTGGCCCGACGTGGCCAAGGCCAACCTCGTCTACGAACCACAAGACCAGGGCAAGCCCGGCAAACGCTAGACATCACGGGATAGGCGACTCTCCCGACGAGAACGGAGGACGTTCATGAATTTGGAACTGAAAAAAGCCATTGACCAGATCAGCAAGGACAAGGGCATTGACCGCGAAATGTTGATCGACACGCTGGAGGAAGCCATCCGCGCCTCCGTGACCAAGAAATATGGCGACAAGATGGATATCGAGGTCACCTTCAACGAGGAAACGGGCGACATCGAGGTCTACCAGTTCAAGACCGTCGTGGAGGAGGTGTTCGACGAGGACACCGAGATCATCAAGGAAAACGCCATCAAGCACGACCCCAACGTGGAACTGGACGACGCCATCGGCTTCCGGCTGCAGGTCGAGGACCTGGGCCGCATCGCCGCCCAGAGCGCCAAGCAGGTCATCATCCAGCGCATGCGCGACGCCGAGCAGGAAATCATCTACGATGAATACAAGCACCGCAAGGGCGAGATCGTCAGCGGCATCATCCAGCGCCGCGACCGCTCCGGCTGGATCATCAACCTCGGCCGGACCGAGGCCCTGCTGCCCAAGGACAAGCAGATTCCCCGCGAACGCTTCCGCCAGGGCGACCGGGTCGAGGGTCTGATCATCGACGTGCGCAAGGAAGGTCGGGGTCCGCAGGTCATCATCACCCGCTCCGATCCGGAATACATGGTCGCCCTCTTCCGCCGCGAGGTGCCCGAAGTGGCCGACGGCACGGTCAACATCATGGGCGTGGCCCGCGATCCGGGCTTGCGGGCCAAGGTCACGGTCCTGTCCCAGGATTCCAACGTCGATCCGGTCGGGGCGTGCGTCGGCATCCGGGGTTCGCGCATCCATAATATCGTGCAGGAACTGCGCGGGGAGCGCATCGATATCGTGCTCTGGAGCCCGGACATCGCCACCTACGCGGTCAACGCCCTGTCACCGGCGCGCATTTCCAAGATCGCCATCGACGACGAGGACAAGTCCCTGGAAGTCATCGTGCCCGACGATCAGCTGACCCCGGCCATTGGCAAGAAGGGCCAGAACGTCAAGCTGGCCGCCAAGCTCCTGGGTTGGAAGATCGATATTTTCACGGCCAGCCGCTTCAACAAGGTCCACAAGGACCGCCAGCTCCTGGAACAGGTGGCCAGCGCGGCCCAGGTTTCCATCCTGGATTTCGCCGAGGCGGGCTTCGATTCTCTCGAAGCCCTGGCCGCCTGTAGCAACGAGCAGCTGCTCGACATCCAGGGCATCAGCGAGGAAAACATCGGCGCCCTGCGTGGAGCCCTGAACCTCCTCATCAACCAGACCAAGGACGAGGACAACGAGGACACCCAGGACCCAGAGGACACGGAGTCCGGAGACGACGCCTAGATGGAACGGCTGGATGACCAGCCCGCGCCCGGCTCGGGCCCGGTGCGGATGTGCGTCATCTGCAGGCGGCGTTTTCTCAAGAACGAACTAGATCGATTTACCTGCCCTGTTCACGGCGAGCTCACACTGACCGCTGACATCACCGGGAAAAGACCGGGACGGGGTTTTTATTTGTGCCGCGACGCGGCGTGCCGGAACAAATTCGAGCGATTCAAGGGCTGGCAGAAGAAATGCAAGGGGGTTGGGCATGACCACTAGA
>CAYLNA010000057.1:0-10192 GCA_964384665.1 uncultured Desulfovibrionaceae bacterium
GCGCTGTGGCTGGCCCTGTTCCGATTGTGGGAGTGCGGGCGGCTGCCGCTGTCGCTGGATGAGATGGAACGGGCTTTTCTGGCCTTGCCCGTCGACGAGGAAGTGCTGGCGGTGCTGCTGCGCCTGGCGGCGAGGAAGGGGGCGGAGGAGTTCACGCGACTGGCCGTGCCCGTGGCCCGCCAGGAACAATACGCCGCGTCCCTGGACGTCAACTTGGCCGGGAGCCTGGGCGCGGTGCGGCACGGGAATCCGACCTTGGCCCGGATTTTTTTGCTGCGCCACCTCCGCCATGTCGCGTTGGACGTCGTCGAAGCAGAGAGCGCGCCCCTTTCCATTTGCCTTGCCTGGGCCCGGGAGCTACAACGCCTGGGGCATGACTCCCGGCCGGGCTTCGTCTTCAATCCCACGGAGCACGCGCCGGAATCGGCCTTGGAATGTCTGATCCTGGCCAGCGAGCAGGCCCCGGACGATCCGGACGTGTACCGGGCCATGCACCGCCTGCTGGCTCGCTCCACCGGCTGGGAAGGATTGCGGCTCAAGGCCTTGTCCTATCTAAGCCTGCGCGAGCGGGACAACTGGCGGCTGGGCCTGGAACTGGGCGTGACCGACTGCCGCGCCTTTCGGGTTCGGCAGGGGCTGGAGGAATTGCTCCTGGCCCGGGACCGGGCCCGCGCCCTGGGGCAGGGCGGGCGTTTCGAGGCCGCCCTGGCGGGCCTGGACGGCTCCGGTCACATCTGTCGCCTGCTCCAGCATGAAGCCCGCCCGCCGGCAAACGCATAACCCACGACAACCGAACATGCTCGAAACTCTGCGCATCCGTAACCTCGCCCTCATCGACGACGTGGAACTGGAATTTTGTCCGGGCCTCAATGTGCTCACGGGCGAGTCCGGCGCGGGCAAGTCGTTCATCCTGCGCGCCCTGGATTTCATTCTCGGCGAGCGCATTGCCGCCGATTTGGTCCGACCTGGGCGGGACAAGGCCCTGGTCGAGGCCGCGTTCCGCCTCGACGACGAGACCCTCTATCTGCGCCGGGAGCTGGCCGCCAAGAGCGGCCGCAGCCGTCTGTTCGTCAATGACGATTTGGGTTCCCAGGACCGGCTGGCCGAACTGCGGCCCCGCTTGCTCATGCACACCAGCCAGCATGGCCAGCAGCGGTTGCTCGCGCCCGAGCACCATGTCGAGATCCTGGACGCTTTCTTGGCCGACGGCGCGGTCCTGGCGGCTCAGCGCCGGGCGCGCGAGGCCCTGCACGCCATCCTGGCCCGCAAGGCCGAGGTCGAGAAGCGCATGGCCAGCCTGGCCGAGCGGCGGGATTTTCTGGAATTTCAGCTGGCCGAGATCCGCAAGGTGGATCCGCGTCCCGGCGAGGAAGAGGAACTTCTGGCTCTGCGCGACGCGTCCCGCCAGGCCGAGAAAGTCCGCAGCCTGGTCGGCGAGGCCCAGGGGCTGCTCCTGGGCGAGGACGGTTTGCAGGACGCGCTGAACACCTTGGAGCGGGTTCTGGCCGGCCTGGGGGACGTGGACGAGAATTTTCGCGAACACGCCCGGACCACGGGCCAGTTCCGAGACGGCCTGGCCGAGATGGTGCGCGACCTGCGGGCCGCCAGCTCCCGCCAGGCCGAGGCCTTCGACGCCGAGGGCGTGGAGAAGCGCCTCTGGGAGCTGCAACAGCTCCAACGTAAGTTGAAGCGCTCCTTGGATTCCATCGTGGCCCTGGGCGTTGAGATCGAGGAAAACCTGTCCTTCCTGGACGCCAGCGGCTTGGAACTCAAGCGCCTGGAAAAGGACGAGGCCCAGGCTGCGGGCGAATTGGCCCGGACCACACTGGCCTTGAACGAAGCGCGCCAGATGGCCGCGACCGCCCTGACCGCGAGCCTGGAAGCGGAGCTGATTCATTTGGGCTTTTCCGAGCATCTGCGGGTTCTGGTCGATTTTCGGCCCCAGGTCATCCATGCCGGCTCCGCGCCCATCGATGAGCTGCGTCCGCGTTTTCTGTGGGTGCCCAATCCCGGTCTCGACCCCCAACCCCTGGACCGCATCGCCTCGGGCGGCGAGCTGTCCCGTTTTTTGCTGGCCGTGGTCAGTCTGCGCACCAAGGACCAGCTTCCGGCCCTGCTCTTCGACGAGGTCGATTCCGGCATCGGCGGCCAGACCCTGC
Organism: uncultured Desulfovibrionaceae bacterium; assembly: GCA_964384665.1. GTDB lineage: Bacteria > Desulfobacterota > Desulfovibrionia > Desulfovibrionales > Desulfomicrobiaceae > Desulfomicrobium. The sequence continues at coordinate 2,160 of CAYLNA010000057.1, forward strand.
TCAAGGTCGCCGAGCGCATCCGCCTCCTGGCCACCCGGCAGCAGGTCATCCTCATCACGCACTGGCCGCAGTTGGCCCGCCTGGCCGACGAGCACTTCGCCATCCGCAAGGAAGTGCACGACGGCATCACCTTTACCCTGTGTTCCGTCCTTTCCGCGCCCCAGCGCCGGGCCGAACTGGCGCGCATGGCCGGCGAGGGCGCTCTTGATCCATCCCTCAACCAGGACGCGATCGCGTCCAGGAATACCATATGATTGATAGCCAAACCCCGTGCCGGGAGCTGACGGTTCTGTCCTGCCGGCCCGGTTCCGATCCGACCCTGGTCGATCTGATCCTTGATAATCCCGGTTGGTCCTGCAAATGCGGACAATTCGTCATGGTCCGCCCCTCCCACTGGGGCGCGGAACTGGTCTGGCCTCGGCCGTTTTCGATCTGCGACCTGTCCGAGGACGGTCTGCGCCTGCTCTTTCAGACCGTGGGGCGGGGTACGCGCCGCTTGGCGGAGCTCACGCCCGGCCAGAAGGTCACGGTCTGGGGGCCCCTGGGCCGGTGGTTTCGCATCGACGAGAACCGGCCCAACCTGATCCTGGCCGGCGGCGTGGGCATCGCGCCCTTTGTCATGCTGGCCCGACGCGAAAGAACCGACAACCTGTCCATGCTCTTCGGACACCGCATCGACCGAGAGCATTATCCCTACGCCGAGATCGCGGCCCGCATTCCGAGCGAGGCCATGCAGCAGAAGACCCCGGCCGACATCGCCGCCTTCGAGGCCGTGCTCTCGGAGCGGATCAAGGCTTTGGCCGGGGTGGGTCAGGTTCTGGCCTGCGGGCCGGAACCCATGCTCAAGGTCGTGCGCAAATACTGCCTGGAGCACGGCGCGGACGGGCAGATTTCCCTGGAAAACCGCATGGCCTGCGGAGTGGGGGCGTGCCTTGGCTGCGTCGGCAAGACGACCCAGGGCGATTACGTGCAGAGCTGCGTGCACGGACCGGTTTTCGACGTGCGCGACATCGATTTGGGAGCATAGCCATGGATCAAACCGTCACCCTTGGTTCGCTGACCCTGAAAAATCCCATCATCACCGCCTCGGGAACCTTTGGCTACGGCCTGGAGTTCATGCGCTATGGCGATCTGACCAGTCTGGGCGGGATCTGCCTGAAGGGCATTTCCCTGGCCCCGCGCGCCGGCAATCCCATGCCGCGCATCGCCGAGACGCCGTGCGGTATGCTCAACGCCATCGGCCTCCAGAACATGGGCGTGGAAACCTTTCTGAAGGACAAGCTGCCCTATATCCCGGCGGGCGCGACGCTCATCGCCAATCTTTACGCCCAGACCGCCGAGGACTTCGGCGAACTGGCCGCCATTTTCGCGGCCGAGGACAGAATCGCGGCCCTGGAGGTCAACATCTCCTGTCCCAACGTGCGCTGCGGCGGGGTCGCCTTTGGCCAGGATCCGGCCATGGCCGCCCAGGTCACGGCGGCGGTCAGGAAACGGGCCGGGAGCAAGCCGGTCATGGTCAAGCTCAGCCCCAACGTGACCGACATCACCGTCATCGCCAAGGCCGCCGTGGACGCGGGCGCGGACATGCTCTCGCTGATCAACACCCTCTCCGGCATGTCCGTGGACATCCGCACCCGTAAGAGTCGCTTGGCCAACGTGGTTGGCGGGTTGTCCGGTCCGGCCGTGAAGCCCGTGGCCCTGCGCATGGTGCATCAGGTCGTCCGGGCCGTGAACGTGCCGGTCATCGGCATGGGCGGCATCGCCTCGGCCGAGGACGTGCTGGAGTTCATCCTGGTCGGAGCGCACGCCGTGCAGGTCGGAACCTACAATTTCATGCGACCGGACAACGCCTTCCGCTTGGTGGACGAGGTCGGAGCCCTGGCCGATTCGCTGGGCATCGGGTCCTGGGACGAATACCGGGGCACGCTCCAGGTCTAGGGGAAGGGCGGATGATCAAGAGATTTTGCGACATCTGCGGGGTGGAGATCCAGGGCCTCAAGGACGGGATCTACGAGGAGCGCTATACCCTCCACATCGAGGACCCCGTTAATCTGACCCGGCTGGGCGGACAGCTCGGCAAGATGAATCCCGTCATCGAGATGAAGCTGCAAAATTGCAACAACACGGATATTTGTCGGGAATGCTTGGAAAAAATCCTGGTCAAGGAATTTCATCGGCGGGTCAAGGACAAGCCCGAGAACGCGTGACCCGCGTGACAGGGTCCCGCATGATTTGGAATATAAAATTCGAGGTGCACATGTTACGGAAAATCGCGATGCTCATCGCCGTGGTGGGCGTTTTTTGCGCGGATGTGGAAGCGAAAGAGATTGTTTTCGCCGTGCCCCAGGAGGCCTATCCGCCCATCCATTCCGTGCTCGAGGACGGCTCGGTCGTCGGGTTCAGTTTCGACCTGATGCGGGCCATCTGCCGGGAGGCGGGGATCACGCCGGTCATGAAACCCACGGCCTGGAGCACGCTCTTCGATGATATCGCCGCCGGGAAATTCGCCGCGTCCATCGCGGCTTCGACGATCACCGACGCCCGCAAGAAAAAGGTCAATTTCTCGGATATGTATTTCGAGGCGGAAGAGACTGTTGTCGTGCGCAAGGGCGAGGGCATCCGCAAGGAAAAGGATCTGACCAACAAGAATATTGGCGCGTGGGGTGCGACGACGAATTACGAGGCGTGTCGGACCTTCGCCCGCTTCAATGACGCCAAGAGCGTGGTTCCTTTTCCGGACACCGAATCCGCCATGCGCGGCTTGCTCGCGGGAACGGTCGACGCCGTGTTCACGGATTCGCCGACAGCCGTGAATTATGTGTTCGCGAGCGAGCGCTTCGCGAATAAATTGGAACTCGCCTTTACCTTGCCCTCGGATGTTCCCGATTTGTTCGGATTCGCCGTGAACAAGAACGAGGAAGAGCTGCTGGCCCTGATCAATCAGGGATTGAAAGCGGTCCGGGATAGCGGAGAATACGATCGGCTCTATACCAAATGGTTTCCCGCCCTGGCGCGGAAGGACGAGAGCCAGTCGTGGTTCAAATGGCTGTGGAAATAGTCCCGCTCGGCATGCGGCGCGGGATTCAAGGCCGACGGCGGCGAGGAGCTGCTTGTCGGCTTTTGCTTTTGGATGGGGGGCGGAGACGCGGGAACAGCGGTGTCGGTGGGCGGCGACAGCCGGGCGTCCTTATTTTTCCTTTTTGCGCAGGACCGCGCCGAAGAAGAATTCTCCGAGCGGTTCCGTGATCGCGGTCTGAGCCTGTCTGATGCAGGTAAATCGTGGCTGTTCGCGGAGAAATCGCGCGATCTGGCCATCGTTTTCGTCCGGATTCAGGGTGCAGGTCACGTAGACCAGGCAGCCGTCCACGGGGAGCAGGGCGGCCGCGCCGGCCAGGATTTCGCGCTGGAGGCCGGCTAGTTGCGCGCAATCGGCGGCCGTGCGTTTCCATTTGATGTCCGGTCGTCGGGACAGCACGCCCAGGCCCGAGCAGGGCGCGTCCAGAAAGATGGTCCGGGGGGCGTGGCGCAGGGGATAGGGGCCTTGGCCGGGGGCGCGGAAGGCGGGCACGGTGAAGCCAAGGCGGCGGTTTTCGGCCCGCAGTTGCTTGAGGCGGAACATGCTGACATCCGAGGCCCAGACCTCCTTGCCGCCCTCCGCCATGAAAAAGGTCTTGCCGCCGCGTCCGGCGCAGGCGTCCAGGATCGGGCTTGGCCAGTGGTCCACGCCCAGGGCGTCCATGATCCGTTGCGCGGCCAGGCTTTGGCGGGTGGCGAGGCCGTTCCGCTCGGCCGCGGTCAATGCTTCCGGCCATGCGCTCAACGCCAGCCCCGAGCTGGAGGCCGCCAGGGCCGTGGGCTCCAACTCGGCGCGCAGCGTTTCCGCCTTGGGATGCTGGCGATTGATGCGCACGCCCAGGGGCGGAGCCTGGAGACTGGCCTGTAAAAAGGCCTCGGTCCGGGCCTGGCCGTAAGCCGTGATCCACATCTGAACCAGCCACCGCGGGCAGGACTGCCACGCCGCCAGGAAGGCCGCGTGGCCGGCGGTCCGGGTTTTATAATACTCGGGCTGGTGCGCGGCGCGGCCCAGGCGGACCAGGTTGCGCAGCACGCCGTTGGCGACCTTGGCCATGGTCGGATCGAGGCGCTCCTTGGTCAGGGTCACGGCCCAATCCAGGGTTGCGTAGTCCGGAATGCGGCTCAGGAAGAGCAGTTCGTAGGCGGCCACGCCGAGGATGCGGCGCAGGATGGGCGAGGTCTGGACCGGATTGCGCAGCAGCTGGTTCAGCAGGAAATCCATTCGGCCGCGCAGGCGCAGGTAGCCGTAGGCCAGCTCCGTGGCCAGACCCTTGTCCGGGCCGTCCGCCGCGGGCGTCAGCACGTCGTCCGTGGCGGCCTGGATGTCCTGGCCGTGCTCCAGGCATCGGCGCAGAATATCCAGGGCCATGCGGCGGGCCAGGGGGGTGCTCATCTTGAAAACTCGTTGATGGCCCATTCGACCTGGTCCAGGGACACGTCCGTGTCCAGGCAGGGGCCGAAGGGGCGGGTGTTGAGGATGCCGTAGACCGGCAGGGGATAGGTGTCCTGAATGCCGCTGGCTAGATCGCGCTCGCAGGCCACGGCGATGATGAGGCCGGGGCGGTGCTGGACCACGATGCGACGGGCGATGGTCCCGCCCGTGGCCACGGCCAGCTTGATCCCGTATTTGTCGCGCAGGTCCAGCAGACCGGCCAGGGCGCAGTCCCCGCAGCGTTTGCAGTTGTCGATATTGTAGGTCAGGCGGAATTTGCAGCGGCTGTTCTGGATGCAGTGCGGCATGAGCAGCAGGAGTTTGTCCGGCGGGTAGCGGTGTCCCTCGCTTTTGACCAGCTCGTTGTTGACCTTGATGAACGAGGCCCGCACCGTTTGCTTGGGAATGCCGACCACCCGCCCGAGCAGGGTCATCAGTGGCAGGAAGAGTTTGACGGTGATCCCGCGCAGACGTTTGGCGAAGAGCACGGGACGGCCAAGCAGGATGTTCAGAACCAGGGCCAGGGCGGCCCAGCCGATGCCCAGGATCAGGCCGCCCACGACCAGGCCCAGGACCCAGGGCGCGCTGGGGTGGATGGTGGTCAGGCCGACAAAGGGAATGATCCAGAGCAGAGCCAGGATCACGCAGATGAGGACGGACGACCCGGTGATGAGCCCGATGAAGATGCGCTTGCGGGTCCGGAAGCTGTCCCGGATTTCCTGTTCCAAGTGCGCGTATTTCGGGATTGTGCGCCGTGTCCGGGTCATGGGCGGCTATTCTCCGGGACAGGTCGGCTCGACCAGAAGGTGCTCGCCGGAGCAGCGGCTCAGATAGCCGCAATAGAATTCTCGTCCCTTGAGCGGCTTGCCGCCCGCGGGTTTGATGATCGGCGCGGCGTAGAGCCGATCCGCGCAGGCGATGAGCACGTTGTCGCCGGCCACGCCGATGATGTCGCCGGGCCGGGCCTTCGCGGGGCGTTCCTCGCCGATGGCTCCCGGATGCACGGTCAGGCGCAGGGTCTTGCCGGGCATGCCGCTCCAGTCGAACCAGGAGCCGGGCCAGGGGAAGAGGCCGCGAATGCGGTTGTGCACGGTCCAGGCCGGCTGATTCCAGTCGATGCGGCCCTCGTCCTTGGACAGCTTGGCGGCATGGGTCGCGCGGGCGTTGTCCTGGGGGATGCGCACCAAGCGGCCCTGGGTCATTTTCTCCAGGGCCTCGACCAGCAGTCGGCCGCCCATCTCGGCCAGTTCGTCGTGCAGGCTCTGGGCCGTATCGTCGATGCCGATGGCCAGACTGCGCTGGAGCAGGATGTCGCCGGTGTCCAGACCAGCTTCCATGCGCATGATGGTGATGCCAGTCACGTGGCGGCCGTCCATGATGGCCCGCTGGATGGGCGCGGCGCCCCGGTATTCCGGCAGCAGCGAGGCGTGGACGTTGAAGGCCCCCAGGCGCGGGATGTCCAGCACGGTCTGGGGCAGGATCAGGCCGTAGGCGGCCACCAACAACAGATCGGGCGAAAGCGCGGCCAGTTGGTCCACGTCCGCCTGGGTCTTGAAGTTGAGGGGCTGGAAGACCGGCAGCTGGGCTTCCATGGCCGCGACCTTGACCGCCGGCGGGGTGCAGACCTGCCCCCGGCCGCAGGGCCGGTCGGGCTGGGAATAGACGCCGACGATGTCGCACCGCCCCCAGGCCAAAAGATGCTTGAGGGAGGCGGCCGCGAAGTCCGGCGTGCCCATGAACACGACGCTTAGTCTTTTTTCGGTTTCAGCCATTTTTTGAGCTTTCGTTCGTACAGGGTGCGTTTCAATTTGCTGATCTTGTCGATGAACAGCACGCCGTTCAGATGATCGACTTCGTGCTGGAGACAAATGGCCATGAGATCGTCGGCGTCCAGTTCCACCGGGTTGCCGTCCAGATCCTGGGCCGAGAGATGAAGCGTCTCGGCCCTGACCACGGAAGTGCGGTAGCCGCGCACGGACAGGCAGCCTTCCTCGGATTCGACCTCGCCCTCCAGGTTGGACAGGACCGGATTGACGAAGATCTTGAGGTCTTCCTTCTTGTCCGGTCCACTCAGATCCACGGTGATGAGGCGGACGCTTTCGCCGACCTGGGGCGCGGCCAAACCGATGCCCTTGTTTTCGTACATGATTTCGGCCATTTCGGCGGCCAGGGCGCGGAGCTCGTCCGTGACTTCCGTCACCGGCGCGGCTGTTTGGGCCAGCACCGGATCGGGGTAGGTAACAATCTTTCTCGGCATGATCTACTCTTTGGGCTTTTCCCGGAGGCGCAAGCCCAGGTCGCGCAGTTGGGTATTCTCAACCTCGGACGGAGCCTCGGTCATGAGGCAGGTCGCCTTCTGGGTCTTGGGGAAGGCGATGACGTCGCGGATGGACTTGGCCCCGGTCAGGAGCATGATCAGACGGTCCAGGCCAAAGGCGATGCCGCCGTGGGGCGGGGCGCCGAAAACCAGGGCGTCGAGCAGAAAGCCGAATTTGGCCCGCGCTTCGTTCTCGTCGATGCCCAGGGCATCGAACATCCGTTGCTGGGTCTCGGGGTTGTGGATGCGGATGGAGCCGCCGCCCACTTCCGTGCCGTTCAGCACCAGATCATAGGCGCGGGCCACGGCCTGGGCCGGATTGGCGGCCAGGGCGCCCATGTCCTTGGGCGCGGTGAAGGGATGGTGCATGGCCACCCAGCGCTTGGCCTCGGGGTCCCATTCCAGCAGCGGGAAGTCCGTGACCCAGAGGGGCGCGAACTCGCCCTCGGGGATGAGGTTGAAGCGCTCGCCGAGCTTGAGGCGCAGGTTGCCCAGGGCGCTGTTGACCATTTCCGGCGCGCCGGCCTGGAAGAAGACGATGTCGCCGGGTTCAAGACCCAGGGCCGCGGTCAGGCCGGCCCGTTCGGCGTCGCTCAGGAACTTGGCGATGGGGGACTGCCAGCCGTCGTCCTTGATCTTGATCCAGGCCAGACCCTGGGCGCCGTAAATTTTGACGAACTCGGTGTAGTCGTCGATTTCCTTGCGCGACAGTTCGCCGCCGGCGGGCACGCGCAACGCCTTGACCAGGGCGGCCGTGGCGAAGAGCTTGAACTCCGACCCGCGCACGATGTCCGTCACTTCCGTGAGCTTCAGGCCAAAACGGACATCGGGCTTGTCCACGCCGTATTCGGCCATGGCCTGGGCATAGGGCATGCGCGGCAGGGGCAGGGCCAGGTCCTTGCCCAGGGCGTCCTTCATGACCTTGGCCATCATGCCCTCGGCCATGGCCATGATTTGCTCCTCGTCGACAAAGGACATCTCGATATCGATCTGGGTGAACTCGGGCTGACGGTCGGCGCGCAGGTCCTCGTCGCGGAAGCATTTGACGATCTGGTAGTAGCGGTCCAGGCCGCCGCACATGAGAAGCTGCTTGAAGAGCTGGGGCGACTGCGGCAGGGCGTAGAACTGACCCTGGTTGACGCGGCTGGGGACCAGGAAGTCGCGCGCGCCCTCGGGCGTGGACTTGGTCAGGACCGGGGTTTCGATCTC
>CAYLNA010000058.1:0-10067 GCA_964384665.1 uncultured Desulfovibrionaceae bacterium
CTCTACGCCTACACCTCGGCGGCCCAGAACAACGGCAGCGCCTTTGGCGGCCTGGCCGCGAACACGCCGCTCTGCAACGTCACCCTGGCCCTGGCCATGCTCTGCGGACGCTTCGGAGTCATGATCCCCATGCTCATTGTCGCCGGGTCCCTGGCCGCGCGCCGCCCCCGGCCCATCACGGATGCGTCCTTTCCGGTGGAGGGGCCAACCTTCGCCGTGCTGCTCGCGGCCGTGATCATCGTTGTCGGCGCCTTGACCTATCTGCCCGCTCTGTCCCTGGGACCGGTGGTGGAACATCTGCAAATGCTCGAAGGACGCCTGTATTAGGCGCCAGGAGATATCCCATGCGAAGAAGCCGCATTCCCGCCCATGACGCCTCCCTCACCAGCCGGGCCATGCTGGGGGCGTTCGCCAAATTGGACCCGCGCCGCCTGGCCAAGAACCCGGTCATGTTCGTGGTCGGCGTGGGCAGCGTGATGACCACGGCCGCCTTCCTCGACGAGGTGCTCCGGCACGGCTGGGGCCGGGCCGCCTTTGGCGGACAGATCAGTCTGTGGCTGTGGGCGACCGTGCTCTTCGCCAATTTCGCCGAGGCCCTGGCCGAGGGCCGGGGCAAGGCCCAGGCCGACACCCTGCGCAGCGCCAAGCAGGACACCATGGCCACGCGCCTGCGGCCGGACGGGATGACGGAAGAGGTTCCGGCCTCGCGCCTGGCTCCCGGCGACCAGGTTGTCGTGGACGCGGGGCGCATGATTCCGGCCGACGGCACGGTGGTCCTGGGCGCGGCGGCCGTGGACGAATCGGCCATCACCGGCGAATCCGCCCCGGTCATCCGCGAATCCGGCGGAGACCGCAGCGCGGTCACGGGCGGAACGACCGTGCTTTCGGACCGCCTGGTCATCCGCGTGACCCAGGAGCCGGGCAAATCCTTCCTGGACCGCATGATCGCCCTGGTCGAGGGCGCGGAACGCCAGAAGACGCCCAATGAAATCGCCCTCAACATCCTGCTGGCCGGATTGACCCTCATCTTTCTGCTGGCCGTGGTCACCCTGCAGCCCTTTGCCCTGTTCCATGGCGCGCGCGTGGAGATGACGGTGCTGGTGGCCCTCCTGGTCTGCCTCATCCCCACGACCATCGGCGGCCTGCTGGCCGCCATCGGCATCGCGGGCATGGACCGGCTGCTGCGGCGCAACGTCCTGGCCATGTCCGGCCGGGCCGTGGAGGCGGCCGGAGACGTGGACGTGCTCCTGCTGGACAAGACCGGCACCATCACCCTGGGCAACCGCATGGCCGCCGGCCTCATGCCCATGTCCGGCATCGCCATGGCGGATCTGATGCGCGCCGCCCTGCTGGCCTCGTCCGGAGACGAAACGCCCGAGGGCCGCTCCATCATGGACCTGATCCGGGTCCAGGGCGTCACGGCCGTCGCGCCGGAGCAGGCCCGGGCCGTCGCCTTCACGGCCGAAACCCGCATGAGCGGGGTGGACTGGAACGATGACCAGGTCCGCAAGGGCGCGACCGACGCCGTCCTCGCCTGGGCGGCCGAATTCGACGTGGCCGGCGGCAAGGAGCACGCCGCCGAGGCGCGTCTCGTGGCCGACGGCATCGCGGCCAGCGGCGGCACGCCCCTGGTCGTGGCCTCCCGCTCCAAGGGCGTGCTCGGGGTCGTGCATCTCAAGGACGTGGTCAAGCCGGGCATGCGCGACCGCTTCGAACGCATCCGGGCCATGGGCATCCGCACGGTCATGATCACCGGCGACAACCGCCTCACCGCCCAGGCCATCGCCGCCGAGGCCGGGGTCGATGATTTCCTGGCCGAGGCCAAGCCCGAGGACAAGCTCCGGCTCATCGTGGATCTGCAGCAGGGCGGGCGCCTGGTGGCCATGTCCGGGGACGGCACCAACGACGCCCCGGCCCTGGCCCAGTCCGACGTGGGCCTGGTCATGAACACCGGGACCCAGGCCGCGCGCGAGGCCGGCAACATGATCGATCTGGATTCGGACCCGACCAAGCTCATCGAGATCGTCGAGATCGGCAAGCAGCTGCTCATCACCCGCGGCGCCCTGACCACGTTCAGCGTATCCAATGACGTGGCCAAGTATTTCGCCATCATCCCGGCCATTTTCGCGGCCTCCCTGCCCCAACTCGGCGCCCTGGACATCATGCGTCTCTCCAGCCCGCAAAGCGCCGTGCTCTCGGCCGTGATCTTCAACGCCCTGATCATCGTCGCCCTCATTCCCCTGGCCCTGCGCGGGGTCCGCTACCGCCCCCGCTCCACGGCCGAGGCCCTGCGCTCCAACCTGCTGGTCTACGGTCTGGGCGGGCTGGCGGCTCCCTTTGTCGGCATCAAGCTGATCGACATGCTCATTTCCGCCCTGGGCCTGGTCTAGGCCCGCAAGGAGGCATCCCATGTACGTCATCATTCGCCAATCCTGCGCGATCACCCTGTTTCTTGCCCTCGTTCTCTGCGGGGCGTACCCTCTGCTCGTGACCGGTGTCGGGCAGATGCTCTTTCCGTTCCAGGCCAACGGCTCCCTGGAGGTCCGGGCCGGAACGGTTGTCGGATCGCGCCTCATCGGCCAGCGCTTCTCCGGCCCGGGCTATTTTCAGGGCCGTCCCTCGGCCGCTGGTCAGGGCTATGACGCAATGGCCTCGGGCGGTTCCAACCTCGGCCCGACCAGCGCCGCGCTGGCCCGGCGCATGACCGCCGAAGCGGCGCGCCTGCGGGCCGAAAACCCCGGCCATGCCTCCCTGCCCGTGGACCTCGTGACCGCCTCGGGCAGCGGCCTGGACCCGCATGTCAGTCCGGAGGCGGCCAGATTCCAAATCGGGCGCGTGGCCACGGCCCGCGGCCTGGACCCGGAACGGGTCGCGGCATTGGTCGAACGGCATGTCCAGGGACCGGACCTGGGCATTTTGGGGTCGGCCCGGGTCAATGTGCTGGAACTCAATCTGGCCCTGGACGAACTGCACCCGTGACCCGCCAGGAGGCGACCATGGACGAATTCGCCGAACTGCTGGCCCGCAAGCGCCAAGGCTCCCTCAAGATCTATCTGGGATACGCGGCCGGGGTGGGCAAGACCTTCGCCATGCTCCAGGAAGCCCACCGCCTGCGCCAGGACGGATTCGACGTGGTCATCGGCTATGTCGAACCCCACCGTCGTCCGGAAACCATGGCCCTCATGGAGGGCCTGGAGATCCTGCCGCCGCGGAAGCTCCAGCTGGGCGAGACGGAATGCACAGAACTGGACGTCGAGGCCGTGCTGGCCCGCCGCCCCCATATCGTGCTCGTGGACGAGCTGGCCCACACCAACGCCCACGGCTCGGTCCGGGAGAAACGCTATCAGGACGTGCTGGTCATTTTGGAGACGGGCATCAGTGTCATCACCACCCTCAATGTCCAACATCTGGAATCGGTGGCCGAGCGGGTCGAGGCCATGGTCGGAGTCGCGGTCCGCGAGCGCCTGCCAAGCAGCGTGCTGAACCGGGCCGACCAAGTGGTCAACGTGGACGTGACCAAGGAGGAGCTGCGCGAACGGCTGCGCCAGGGCAAGATCTACGCTCCGGAGCAGGCCGAGCGGGCCCTGAACAATTTTTTCACCTACCAGAACCTGTCGGTGCTGCGCGAGATGTGCCTGCGCGAGGCCTCGGGCGATCAGGTCCGCAAGATCGCGGAACTGGATCTGTTGTCGCGGCGGGACAGCGGGGACATGGTGGAGGCGGTCATGGTCGGCGTCAGTTCCGACCCCACGGACGCGGAAACGCTCATCCGCAAGGGCATGCGCATGGCCGGGCAGTTCGGTTCGCCCTGTTACGTGGTCTATGTGCGCCGGCCCAGTGAAAACCCGACCCGCATCGACGCCGGCCTGCAGCGGGTGCTGCAAAACAATCTGCGCCTGGCGGCCCTGCTCGGGGCCGAGGTGGTGCAGTTGGAAGGGGCCAATGTGTCGGAAGTGCTGGTCAATTTCGCCAGCGAGCGCAACGTCCGCCACGCCGTGTTCGGCAAGTCCCGCCTGTCCCCCTTGCGCGAGCGCCTGCGCGGCTCGTTTCTCCTCGATTTCCTGCATGAAGCGGTGGGGGTGGACGTGCACATCGTCAACACGACCCCACGGGAGGCGTCATGATCGTCCTGCCCACGCTGCAACGGCGTATCCGGAGCGATTTTTCCCGCCTGGTCCTCGTGTTCGGGGCGCTGGGGCTGCTGCTGGTGACGGCCCTGCTGGTGGCGGGCCGGGTGCCCATGCTCATGGTCCGCATGAACTACGATTCCATCGCCTGGAGCCGCGAGATGGAAACCGCCCTGAACGGGCTGCGTTTTCCGGGCCACTACCCGGAACACGATCCGGCCGCGTGGAAACAGCACTTCGAAGCCGCCCTGGACAAGGCCAGAAGCAACATCACCGAACCCGGGGAACCCCGCGCCCTGGAGTATCTGCTCCAGGCCTGGGTCCGCTTCGAGGAAGCCCGGAACCACGGCGCCGAAAACGAGGCGGACGAGGCGTACACGACCTTGCGCCAAGCCCTGACCGATCTGATCCAGGTCAACGAGCGGGCCATGTTCCAGCGCCTGGAGCGCAACGCCGTCATCCGGGACGTGATCGTGGTCTGCGCGGCGGTCCTGTTCGCCATCGGCACCCTGTGGGCCGTGTTCATGGCCGACGCCATCGCCGGCAAGGTCTCCCATCCCGTGCGTCGGGCGGCGGAGGTCTTCAAGTCCAAGCCCCGGCTCGGCTCCCTGCTCCATCTCCCCCCGCCCCAGACCCTGGAGGTGCGCATTCTGTTCGACGAACTGACCCGCCTCTGGCAACGGCTGAGTGCGTTGGATTCCCTGAACGTGGGCAGCCTCATGGCCGAGAAGCGCAAGCTGGAAGTGATTCTTGAATCGGCCGACGACGCCATCCTGGTCCTGGACGGCGGCGAACGCGTGGCCCACGTCAGCCAACGCATGCTGCCGCTGTTGGGGCTGGACGCGGCCCGGACCCTGGACATGCCCTGGCGGGATCTGCCCACGGCCTCGGCCAATTATCTGGCCTTGCGCGAGATGCTGGACGCCGGATTCCAGGGCAAGCGGGATATCGTCCTGCTCGAAGGCGGCGAGGAACGGATGTTCATGACCCGGCGACGGGATCTGCTGACCCCGGACAACCAGATCGTCGGCCAGGTGTTCCTGCTCACCGACGTGACCGAGAGCCGGCGCCGCGACGGACTGCGGTCCGAGATGATGGATTGGGTGTCCCACGAGCTGAAAACCCCCATGCAGTCGCTGTGCCTGGCCGCGGACCTGCTCAACCGACGCAAGGACGACCTGGACCCGGAAGGTCGGCTGCTGGTGGAAACCGTGCACGAGGACGCGGCCCGGCTGCGGACCCTGGCCCGGCAGTTTCTGGACATCGCCCACATGGCCCCCTCCGCCCTGCGCCTCAGCCCGGAGCTGGTGGACCTGCCCGCCCTGCTGGAGCGATGGCTGCGGCCCTTCGAGCTGCTGGCCCGGGAAACGGGCATCCGGCTGCGGGTGGACGCCGCCCCGGAACTGCCGAAGGTCGCGCTCGACGCGGAACGCTTCGCCTGGGTCGTGTCCAATCTGGTGGCCAACGCCGTGCACGCCTCGGCCGCCGGGGACGCCATCCTGGTCCGGGTCGGCCTCGGCGGGCGGACCCTGATCCTGAACGTGGAAGACCAAGGGCCGGGCTTGCCCGAGTCCGTGCAGGCCCGCCTCTTCGAGCCGTTTTCGCACGGCCGGACGGCCGGAGCCCCGGCCGGCCTGCTCGGCCTCGGCCTGGCCATTTCCCGGTCCATCGTCGAGGCCCACGGCGGCCGGATCGAGCACGCGCCCCTGGAACCGCGCGGGTCCCGGTTCACGGTCTGGCTGCCCCTCGACCAGGAGGCCGCCCATGCCGGCTGACCTGTGCGTGGTCGTGGTCGACGACGACCACAACATCCTGTCCACCCTGAGCCTGGGCCTGCGCTCCCTGGGCTGCGACGTCCGCGCCGCGACCACGGCCCGGGAAGCCCTGACCCTCCTGGCCGAGCGTCCGGGCGATCTGGTCCTGACCGACATGCGCATGGACGGACTCTCGGGCATCGACCTCGTGCGCGAGGTCCGGGCCAGGTATCCCGAGGCCGTGTGCGTGGTCATGACGGCCTTCGCCTCCTTCGAGAACGCGGTCAGCGCCATCAAGGCCGGAGCCTTTGACTATCTGCCCAAGCCCTTTTCCATGGACCAACTGGAGCACCTGCTGGCCAAGACGGCGACGGTGGTCGGCCTGCGCAAGGAAAACGCCCGCCTGCGGGCCAGCGCGGCGGTCGGGGATTGGTTCGAGGGCTTGAACGCGCCCGCGTCCATGGCCCTGCAGGCCTACGTCGAACGCATCGCGCCCACCGAGGCCACCATCCTGCTGACCGGGGAAACCGGCACCGGCAAGACCGAACTGGCCCGGGCCATCCACCGGCGGTCGGCCCGCGCCGCGCGCCCCCTGATCGAGGTCACCTGCACGGCCCTGGCCGAATCGCTGTTCGAGTCCGAGGTCTTCGGACACGTGCGCGGAGCCTTTACCGGGGCCGTGCGCGACCATGCCGGCAAGTTCGAGTTGGCCGACGGCGGCACCCTGCTGTTGGATGAAATCGGCGAGCTGTCTCCCGTGGCCCAGGCCAAGCTGCTCCGCTTTCTGGAGGACCGGGTGGTGGAGCGGGTCGGGGACAACAAGCCCGTGCGCCTCGATGTGCGCGTCCTGGCCGCCACCAACAAGGATTTGGGCCAGCTCTGCCGCGACGGCCGCTTCCGGGAGGATCTGTACTACCGCCTGAACGTGTTCGAATGCGTGGTCCCGCCCCTGCGCGAGCGGCCCGAGGATATCCCGGCCCTGGCCGCGCGCTTCTTCCGCGCGGCCACCCTGCGCCATGGAGGCGCGACGCCCGTGGACATGCCCGCGCCCTTCCTGCACGCCCTGCTGGCCCATCCCTGGCCCGGCAACGTGCGCGAGCTGCGCAATGTCATGGAACGCGCGGCGCTCCTGGCCCTGGGCCGGGAACCCAGTCTGGCCGATCTTCCCGCCTCCGTGCGAGCCGCCGGCCGCGACCCGCGACCAGTGGCCGGGGAGGATCGCGTCCCGACCCTGCGCGAGCTGGAAGAGGCCCACATCCGCCGCGTCCTGGCCATCGAGCCGAATCAGGCCCGGGCGGCGGAAATTCTCGGCATCACCACCGTCACCCTGTGGCGCAAGCGCAAGGAGATGGGGCTGGCGGGCAACGGCTGAGGCGGGGGCCGCGCGCCGCTACCCCCTTCCGCCGCGCGACCATGAACGGCGTCCCCATGTCCGCCGCCATGCTCCGTCCACAATCCAACTCAAAGCCAAAGCCGTGCGAGGACGGCTGGGTCACGGAAATGATCTACGGCCATCAGGAACTCATCCACCTCGGGTTGATCCTCTTCTCCCAGTTCGCCCGGGACGTGAAACACATCGAGATTTCCGGATATTCGTACATTTCGTTTTTGATCTGAGCGGGTTCGAAGACAAAACCCGGAGAGGCAATCGCTCTCTTGCTATCTTTTCAGATCTCCGTCCGCGCCGTCAAAACTGGATTCTCTTTGCGCTTCCTGGCTGGATAGGCGCAGGTCGTCCTCGGTGCCAAAGACCTTGTCCGGGCCCGCGGATCGGAAAAAATAGTCCACCATGCCCTGGCGTTCGTATTGGATGGGCGTGTCCCATTCGTCCTTGAGCAGGTCTGGCCCGGAAATCCAGGCCCTTTGGGGAAAGAGCGTGCGATGAGAACGGGTGATGGCGACAATCTGCTCCGGTGTTTCCGGAAACGGAACCATCCCGTCCATTGCGATGTTCTGGATAACCCGCATGGCGATATTCAGGCTTTCCAGCCTACTTTGGGTGATCGACACTTTTGGCCTGCTCTCCACTTCCTTCCGGACCTTGTTCAAGGCGCCCGTGAACGCGATCAGCCCCCATGCCACAAAGGCCACGACGAGAGCGGCAATCCAGAAACGGATATTGAGCGTGACAGGCCCCTCTCTTCTCAATTTCGCTTCCGCTTGCCCCCAGCGCGTGGCGCCCATCAACGCTGCAACAACCTGATATAGCGGGTAGCCAAAAATATTGAATTCCCATTCCACGAAAGCACTCACAAACACTCCGGCGCCAAACACCAAAATATAGATGACTTGGCCTTGAAAGTAACACCAGAAATGGCTGAACAAGGTGAGTTCATAGTAGGGTTGCGCGTGTGTCGCGGTTCCGGAAGTTTTGGACGCGGCGGGTTCCGGAGATGATTCAGCTGCGGGAACCGCGAACGGAGAAGTGATGGACGGTTCGGAGGGAGGAGGCATGTGTTCCGACCTTGGGTTTGCTTCCCGCTCCACCTCGCACAGGGCCCCACTTTGCTCGAAACGCCGCTTGTACTGGACGGCCAGCTCCAGGGGCAGATTCTTTTTCAGCACCACGCTGGAACCGCTAAACAAACGCTCCAGACGCTCGCCCTCGAGCTGGAACAATTCGGCCAAACGCACCTTGACATTGTCCAGGACAAAATCAGGCCCAATCTCGCCACGAAAGACAATTTTGTACGTTGCTGTTTCCATGAATGCGTCTCCTGCAATCACATATCCGTGATATGGTCATGATTACTCGTAGGCATAGCCTGGCGCAACAGGCTTTTGCGATATCGCCATGGCGGATCGAAAAGAGCGTGAACTCATCTTTTTGCGTTTATGGATCAAAGAGACACAGCGACGGAATTGTTTGACCCTGGCATCGGAGATTGAGCGAAGAGCGGGCCGCGCTTGTCAGGATTCCACGCGGACAGTATGCCTCCGGAAAAACGGAAAATGGGCGGCGGTCCCAATTCTTATCACGGAGGACATCGATGGATACAAGCATGACGGTCATGGTGGTGGAGGACGTGGTCTCGGCCCGGGAGACCATCCTTCATCTCTTGCGCGCCCTGGGCTTCTCCAGTTTCGTGGAGGCGGAGAACGGGAACGTGGCCCTGGAGAAGCTCAAGCACCATGCCGTGGATCTGATCATCTCCGATTGGAACATGCCGTTTTTAAACGGCATCGACATGCTGCGGGAAATACGCAAGGACAGCGCCCTGCGCTATGTTCCCTTTATTTTTCTGACCTCGAAATCCGGCATCGAGGACGTGGCCCTAGCCTCGGAACTCGGCATCTCCGGCTACGTCGTCAAGCCCGTGACCATCAGGTCGCTGCACGAAACCTTGTCCTCGCTCTGCGGCATGGCCTGCGAAAAAGAACTCGACACGCTGAAAACGGAGGTCATGAACCTCTGCGCCACGGGCGAACACGCCGCAGCCGCGAAGCTCCTGCTCGATTTCGAGACGAAGCACCCCACGTACCGGCCGAAAATCCTGTTCGAACGGGCCATGGTGGACATGAAGGCGGGAGATATCGACAACGCGGACGCGGCCATCACGGAAGCGCTGCGCGCCCAGCCCCTTTTCGCGGCGGGGTGGGAACTCAAGGCCCGGATCTTCGCCTACAGGGAAATGTGGGACAGCGCGCTCAAAGCCGTGGACAAGGCCCTGACCATCAATCGGAACAACGCGGACTACCATGTCCTGCGGGGATCGATCAATCTGAACAGAAACAACAGGGACGAGGCCCGCCATAACTTCATGACGGCGTACACCCTCGATCCCAAGAACGACCGCCTCAAGCAGGACATCTGGAATGCCTACGTCGAACTCGATTTGCCCGAAGAGGCCGAGACTGCTTTTGGATCGTATTTTTTTGCCGACCTGACCTGCAACACCCTGAACAACACGGCCGTGGCCTACAGAAAAAAAGGCAAGCCGGCCAAGGCCCTGAAGATATACCAAGCGGCCCTGGCCAAGGACCCGAACAACGCCAAGGTCCTGTTCAACACGGCCGTGGCCTACGTGAACCGCCGGGAATACCTCAAGGCGCGCGACCTGCTGCAAAAAGCCCTGGACAACGATCCGGAGTTCCCCAAGGCAAAAGTATTGCTGCGTCAGGTTCTCGAGGTCATCAGGAAGAACAATTTGATTCAGGAGGGAGGAAGCGCGGATGATGCGGGCG
The DNA here is from genome assembly GCA_964384665.1 of uncultured Desulfovibrionaceae bacterium. Lineage (GTDB taxonomy): Bacteria > Desulfobacterota > Desulfovibrionia > Desulfovibrionales > Desulfomicrobiaceae > Desulfomicrobium. The sequence continues at coordinate 10,067 of CAYLNA010000058.1, forward strand.
G
>CAYLNA010000059.1:0-9894 GCA_964384665.1 uncultured Desulfovibrionaceae bacterium
CGGCCTCGGATTCGATGGCGGAGCAGGCCTTGGCGCTGGCCCAGATCAGGTGGATGCCCACGGTCTGCATGCCCTTGGCTGTTCGCAGTTCGAGGGTGGCCAGGGCGTTGGAGCGGCGGATCTGTTTCTTGACCTGGGGCGGCAGGGCCGGAACCTGGAGCAGGTCGTCCTTGCCCAGAAAGAGATAGGTCAGGGTCATGCTCGGGCTGGACAGGGCCTGGTTGCGGAAGCCCGTATCCACGTTCACGCCCTGTTCCTGGGCGGATTGAATCATGTGGTACAGGTCGCCGGCGATGCTTTGGGCGTAATTTTTGTCTGACATGGGGGTACCTCGCGTTGGATGAGGCCGGGCGGTCTTGCTCCGGCGCCCGGCACGTGTACACGCATGCCCCTGGTCAGGCAAGATTCAGCCTCGGGCGCGGGTCCGGGCGCTTTCGCCCCGGTGGTCCCTGGTCATGGCGGGCAGAGCACGGTCCGCGCATTCCGCGGTCATTGCACCACCCACACCGTGCAGTCCTTGGCCAGATGCGTGACCTTGGTGGTCACGCTGCCGAACAGAAACTCCTCGGCCCGGGACACGCCGCGCCGGCCGATGACCAAGGTTCCGAAGTCTCCGCCTTGCTGATACTGCAGAATGTCCCGGGCGATGGAGGTGCCTAGGCTGCAGAACTCGGACGAGGCGTCGACCGGCGACTGGCAGTGGGGAACATAGGCGATGGCGACGGCGGACTCGGGCAGGCCGCTGGCCAGGAGCTTGGCGCGGGATTCGTCCAAAAAGAGGCGGATGCGCTCCGCCTGGGCCACTCCGGCCGCGCGCCATTCCTCGTCCGAGGGGAAGAAATCGCGGTTCGGCGGCCGTTCGATGTACAGCACCGTCACCTCGAATTTGGGGGAATCGGCCAAGAGTTGGGCCACGTAGTCCACGGCCCGGGCGGCGTTTTCCGAGGCGTCCACGGCGATGAGTATTTTCTTCGGGTTCATGGTCACTCCTTGGCGGGTTATCCGCGACGAATTTGGTCGATGCAGGGCTGCAGTTCCTCCAGAAATTCACCCACCGTGGCGTAGAAGACCTCTGTGGTGGAGGAAAAATGCATGAGCACGTTGTTCAGGGACTCGGGCGCGTAGGGATAGACCTTGCGCAGATTGCACAGACGATGCTTGAAGAGCATGGAAAAATCGGCGGCCGAGAAGGCCGCGTCGGTTTTGCCGTCGAAGTCTGGCCGGGCCATGTTGAAGGATGTGCAGAATTTTTTGCCGCACAGAAACAGGAGCAGATTGCCCAGGCCGAAGATGTCCAAGCCGAACGGGCTTTCGTGGAAATCATAGGTGTAGTCGAAATCAATCCAGACATAGTTGTCCGTGCCTTGCTCCAGCCAGAGGTGATCGCGGCGGATGTCGCCGTGGTTCTCGCCGTGCAGGTGCAGAAATTCGATGCCCCGGCAGGCCGTGACGAATTTCTCCAGGATGTCCGGCAGCAGCTCGAAGAAATAGGTCTTGTGGTCGGCCTCCAGGCTATCGATGGCCAGGGACAAGAGGTTGCCCTTGACAACATCCAGCACCCGCACGTTGTTGCCGGCGTCGTCGTCCCGCGAATAGCCTTGCATGAAGCGCCCGTCGCCCCGGACCAGATCCAGGATGCGGGCCTCCTTGCGCGGGCTGCGGAAGCATTCGATCTCCATGCTGCCCAAGGACACGGGAAAGAGCTCGTAAAAAACCAACTTCAGGATCTTGCGCTCGCCGGTTTCCAATTCGCGGCAGCGCTTGACCCAGTATTTGGGGTCTTCCACGCCGAAGCTGCGCTCCTTTTCGTCCCGCAGGACCAGAAAATATTTGCCGCCCAGGGCAATGACATCGCCGTACTGAATGTTCATGAACTCCGAAGTGTCCGTGAGCAGACGGCCGATCCGCTTGCGGGGGATTTCCGGGGCATGGCGGGCGAGAAGTTCGTATATGTCGGTCATGCGCTCCTCCTGAACATGGTCTAGGCGTGGTTACGCAGTTTCAGTTCAATGGGATGGGGTCGCAGATAGGTCTGGTCCTGCAGATAGAATTGTTCGAATTTATTCACGTAGTGGGTCAAGAGCGTGACCGGCACGATGAGCGGGACCACTCCTTGGGCATAGTTGCCGATGATTTCCAAAAGTTCTTGCTTCTCGTCGGGCAGCAACTCAGTCTTGAAATAGCCCATGATGTGCTGCAGCACGTTGCGGTGCTTGGGCGGCGTGGCCTTCATGCGCATGCACTGCATGAGCATTTCGTGATAGTTTTTGAAGAGCTGATCCTTGGCCATGCCCTTGCCTTGGGCCACCAGCCGTCCCATGGCCCGGTACAGGTCCGGGCTGTGGGCCAGGAGCTGGAGCTTGTGCCTGGTGTGGAAGGTGATCAGGTTGCCCAGGTTCTGGCCGGACTTGAGCATGTCGCGGTAGCGGCGGAGCACGAAAATGCGGTCGATGAAGTTTTCGCGGAGTCCTGGATCATGCAGTCGTCCTTCCTCCTCCACGGGCAGAAGGGGAAAGTGGCGCATGAACATGCGGGCGAAGATGCCGACGGACTGTCCGCTCAAATTGCCGGACTCGGAATAGACCTTGACCCGTTCCATGCCGCTGGACGGGGATTTGCTTTTGAAGATGAAGCCGCACAGGCCTTCCCGTTCCAGCTCGGCCAGTCGGCCCTTGCCCCAGTCCTGCATGCGCTTGGTGTGGTCGACGCCGGTTTTTTGCGTCACCAAGCGGGGATTGTCCGGGTCGCCGACCAGGCGCAGGGCTTCGCGCGGAATGGGCAGCCCGCATTCCACTTCCGGACAGACCGGGACATACTCCACGTATTCGCCGAGGGTCTTGGTCAGGAAGGGGTCATGCTTGTGCCCGCCGTCGTAGCGGACTTTGTCTCCCAGCAGGCAGCGGCTGACGCCCAGGCGGATGGGACGATTCATGCGATTCTCCTTCGTGTTGTCCGATGCCGCGGGTGGCGGCCATCGCGGTGTTTCGCGGGCGTGATGTCGTGGATTTGCCCCTGTCCAGCTTCTCGTCACGGCCAGGCCGCGTTCATCCCCGGGGGACGCGGATCACTTCCTGGAAATTGCGGACCACGGCGAAGGTGTCCACGCGCAGTTCCATGACCGCGTTGGTCGTGGACATGGCGAAGGCGCGCAAATCCGGATGCTTGGCTGAATACAGATTCACGGCCTCGTGTCGGCGCTCGCCGTCGAGTTCCGTGGCGAAGGCCGTGGCCGTCACGGCCTGGGCCTGGCTGATGTCCTCGGGTCGGTTGCTGACCGTGCTCACCAGGAAGGACACGTTGGGATTGTTGATCATGTTGTCGTACTTGGTCGAACTCCGGGGCGTGACCACGATCAGGTCGCGCAGGTCCTCCGTGACGGCGAAGGCCATCTGGCTGCACAGGGGAATTTCCATGAAACAGGAACCCAGGACTCCGGACCGCTGTCCGCGCAGGATGGTTTCGAGAAGTTGAAGGACCGTGGGGTCCGAGGCCGGAGTTTCCGGAAAACGCGGTTCCATGATTAGAGTCGACATTGTGGGACCTCCTTGGCTGGAGTGTGGGGAGGAGTGACGACCGTGGCTCCTGTTCGGCGGGCCATGGCGGTCAGCATGCCGCGAAAAAGAGGCGCGTGCACGGGGGCCAGGACATGCCAGTAGACAATACCCCAAAGTCCGCGTGGACGGAAGCGGGCGCGCAGGACGATCTCGGTCTGATTTGGCGCGACCTTCCGCAGGTCGAAGCGCAACAGGGCCTCGCCCGGAACCTTCATTTCCGCCAGCAGCACGAGGCGTCGTTGGTCTTCCACGCCGAGCACCCGCCAGAAGTCCAGGGCGTCGCCGACGCGGATTTCGCGCGGATGCCGCCGTCCCCGGCGCAGGCCCGCGCCGCCGATGATTTTGTCGAGAATGCCGCGCAGTCGCCACAACCAATTCCAGTGCAGCCAGCCCCTCTCGCCCCCGAGGGTGGCGATGACGTCCCAGACCTGGGCCGGAGACGCGGCCACGGTCATGGCGTGAGCGGATTCCAAAATGGTTCCGCCGGCATAGGGCGCGTCGCCGTGGGCGGCCCATTCGGGTACGCGCGGCATGCCCGCGTCGGACCAGCTGGTTTCCACGGCATGGTGGGCGGTGTGGTCCAGGGCGCGGGCGATGGCCTCCTCGGCCGTGAGCAATCGGGTCGGAATCAGGTCGCGGATGGTGTTGTCGCGGCAGACCACCGTGTTGCGCAGTCCCTCGGCCAGGGGCTTGGCCAGACTCGACGGGACGGGCGTGACCAGCTGGATCCAGTACGAGGACAGACGCGGCGTCAGCACCGGAACCGGGATGATGATCCGCTTACGCAGTCCGGCCACGCGGGCGTGGATGTCGAATAGGTCGCGGTAGCTCAGGATGTCCGGCCCGCCGATGTCGAAGGTCCGTCCGGTCGTGGCCGGCTGGTCCAGGCAGCCGACGAGGTAGTCGATGACGTTGGTCACGGCGATGGGCTGGCACAGGGACTTGACCCAGGCCGGAGTGACCATGATCGGCAGACGCTCCACCAGGTAGCGCAGAATCTCGAAGGACGCGCTGCCCGAGCCCAGGATCATGGCCGCGCGCAGCCAGGTCAGGGGCGTGGAGCCGGCCCTCAGGATCCGGCCGACTTCCAGGCGCGATTTGAGATGCGCGCTCAATTCGTGTCTTTCGTCGCCCAGTCCGCCCAGATAGATGATGCGTCCGAGGCCGGAATCATGGGCCGCGTCGCGCATGACGCAGGCCGCGCGACGGTCCTGATCCTCGAAGTCCTTCACTCCGGGAAACATGGAATGGACCAGGTAAAAGGCGGCAGCGCAGTCGGTCAGGGCGGCGGTCAACGCCGGCTGGTTCAGGACATCGGCCTCGGCCAGCTCCACTCGGGGGTGGGCGGCGAAGGGGCGGCAGCGCAGCTTGTCCGGATTGCGGCCAACGGCCCGCACGGTCCAGCCCCGTTCCAACAGGGCCGGAATCAGACGTCCGCCGATATAGCCCGTGGCCCCGAGCACCGCCACCTTGCGCGTTTGTGTCATGCCTTGCCTCCTGGATAAGGTCTTTCTTTTCAGATAGTTCTTTCAACCGTCCTGGCAACCGCCTTTACTCGCGCGGGTAAGCTCCGTATGGCGAGGGCATCCTTTTTATTTTTAGCGAGGCACTCATGCATATACACGTGGTTCGGGATAGTGGCGAGTTGAAAGATGCGGTGATGGTGGTCTTCAGAACCGAGGATCGACCCGTGGACGGGGTGGGCGCGGATCTGCTGGCCGGGCGCGGCGGATCGGCGGACGACGGCTTTTCCGGCAAGACCGGTCGGGCGAGGCTGGGACGCGGGGCGGACGGATTCTGTCTGAGCGTTGGCCTGGGCAAGGCCGACGAGGTTGATCTGGACGCGTTCCGGGCGGCCGTGGGCCTGGCCGTGCGGAACGCGGCAACCCAGGAATTGAACGCCCTGGCCGTGGACGCGGCCCATCTGGCCGCCCTGGATCTGGCCGAGGACTTGGCCGTGGAATTCGCCATCGCCGCGCGCCTGGCCGCGTATCGCTTCGTGACCTTCAAATCCGAACCGGGCGAGGCCGACTGTCCGCACCGCGTGGCCATCAGCGGCGGCAAGCCGGATCTGCACGAGCGCCTGCGCGCCGCCCTGGCCGTGGCCGAAGGCGTGGAGCTGGCCCGGAATCTGGTCAACACCCCGGCCAACGTGGCCACGCCGGAATATCTGGCCCAGACGGCCCGCGATCTGGCCGAGGCTTATGGCTTTGGGGTCCAGGTCTTCGGGCCGGACGAGATCGTGGCCCTGGGCATGGGCTCCTTTGCCTCGGTTTTTCGCGGAAGCAGCACCCCGGCCCGCTTCATCGTGCTCGACTCCGCCCCGGACAGCGCCGAAAAGCCCCTGGTCTTTGTCGGCAAGGGCGTGACTTTCGACACCGGCGGCATTTCCCTCAAGCCTGCCGCCAAAATGCACGAGATGAAGGGCGACATGGCCGGGGCCGCCGCTATTCTGGGCCTGTTCAAATCCCTGGGTCTGGCCGGAGCCGCGCGCCGCGTGGTTGGGCTTTTGCCCTGCACCGAAAACGTGCCCGGCAGCCGCGCCACCAAGCCCGGCGACGTGGTCACGGCCCTGAACGGCAAGACCGTGGAAATATTGAACACCGACGCCGAGGGTCGACTCATCCTGGCCGACGCCCTGGCCTATAGCGCGCGCTTCGAGCCGGAAATCCTGGTCGATCTGGCCACCCTGACCGGAGCCTGCCTGGTCGCCCTGGGGACCAAGGTCGCGGCGGTTTTCGCGACCACGGCCGAGCTGGATCAGCGCATCCGCGAAAGCGGCAGCCTGGTCGGCGAACGGTATTGGCCCATGCCCCTTTGGGCCGAGTACGCCGCGCCGTTGAAAAGCGAGGTGGCCGATCTCAAGAACATCGCCGTGCGCGAGGGCGGGGCCATTTTCGCGGCCCTGTTCCTGAAGAACTTCGTGCCCCAGGGCGTGGACTGGGCCCATCTGGACATCGCCGGTCCGGCCTGGACCGACGAGAACGCGTCCATTTTCCGGCCCGGCGGCACGGGTTTTGGCGTGCGCACCCTGTGGGAACTGGTGCGGACTTCCGGGGAATAACGCGGGGGAGGGTGCGCGGACATGCGCCTTTTCATAGGCATTCCGGTTCCCGAGGACTATGCCCGGATCATGCGGCGGATTCAGGATGCGTGGCGGCCGCGCCTGGCTTCCCGCCTGTCCTGGGTCCGGCCGGAATTGGCGCATGTCACGCTCAAATTCCTGGGCGAGGTCGCGGACAACCGCGTTCCGGCTCTCCTCGCCGCCATGCGGGCGGCGGCGATTCCTGCTTTTCGCTTTCAGGGCGGGAGGGGAGGCGTTTTTTCGCCCAAAAGCCCGCGCGTGGTTTGGATCGACGTCGCGCGCGGGCGCGAGGAGTGCCTGCAGCTTTTCGCCATGCTGGAGAGCGGCTTGGTGCAGGCGGGCTTCGCGGCCGAAACGCGACCCTTCGCGCCGCACCTGACCGTGGCGCGCGTCAAGTCCGCCGCCAGCGGCGATGATTGGTCCGGACTGCTGCGTGATCTGGGCGAACCCTGGCCGGAATGCAGCGTGGACCGCATCGTGCTTTGGCGGAGCATCCTGGATGCCTCGGGCCCGCGCCACCGTGTCATCGGGGATGTTCATCTCGACCAAACCGTCTCATGATCCTCGCGTTGTACCCTTGCGTGCGCGGCCATCCGGTCTGGATGCCACTCTCCGGCGCGAGCGGCCGTCGCCATACACGAGTGTCGGACTTTCGCCGTATATTGCCTTTCATGCCAAACCTGTGCACAAGGTGGATGTTTCATTCAGCGCGCCATGCACGAGGAGGGATCATGAAACACACGCAAACATTGGGAATGACATTGGTCGAATCCTTGGTCGTCCTGGCCATCATCGCCATCATGACGGGGATCGGCGCCGTTGGATTCATCAGATATCTTCCTTCGTACAGCCTGAAGTCAGCCTGCCGGGATCTTGTGTCCGCGTTGCAGACAGCGAAAATCCAGGCGATCAAGACCAATTCGAACTGGGCCGTGGTCTTCGACGATCCCACGGCGCGCTACGTGATCTGCTCCGATCCCGGAGTGGACGGCGACTGGAAGACTTTGACCGACAACGTGGCGTTTCGGTCCTTCCCGCTGAATTCGTATTCGCATGGCGTGGATTTTGGGCATGGCGGAGCGACCGAGAATGTTTCGGGCGCGGCCTTTGGCGCGATCGTTCCCGTGGGCAAGACCTTTGTCTTCGACGTGCGCGGCCGATTGGCGGGCATGTCGGGTTCGGCCTACCTGGACAACGACGCCGGGGATACCTGGGCGGTGACGGTCCGTTCGACCGGAAGCATCGTCGCCCGGCATTGGGAGGGCAGCGGGTGGAATTGAGCGCCAATTTTTTTGGATCGTGGAAAAGTCGCGCTTGACAGGGCGAAGGCCATTCCATAGAGGGTCATCTCTCTGCTGGGCGATCGTTCAACGGCAGGACAGCGGACTCTGACTCCGTCAATCTTAGTTCGAATCTAAGTCGCCCAGCCAAACGCGTCCCCATCGTCTAGCTAGGTCCAGGACACCGGCCTTTCACGCCGATAACAGGGGTTCAAATCCCCTTGGGGACGCCAAGCCGTCAAGGCCTTGCATTGTTCGATGCAAGGCCTTTCTTTTTTATTTCGAGCGTTTTCCCGTCATGTGCGTGATGGTGATCCGCCATGCGTCGACCGCGCTGATTTTGTTCTCGGGTATTTGGAGGGACTGCGGGGCATAGTGGTCCGTGATGAGGCGCAGGGCCGCGAGCTTGGATGTCGGGTCCAGGATTTGGGCGGCCACGCCCTTGATGATGACCGTGGCGTAGTCGAAACCCCAGGCGCATGGGGTGTCTCCCTTGGGCTTGAGCGCGATGTCGCCCTCGAACAGGCAGCACACGCGCGGATTGCGGCGCAGGATGTCCGTCTTGAGCCCCTCGGGCGCGCAGTGAAAATAGAGGGCCGCGCCGTCGAAACCGAAGGACAGCGGCAGGACGTAGGGCATGTCGTCCTGACTCATGGCCATGCGCATGACCGGGCTGGCCTGGATGATGGCGTGGATCGCGGTGGAATCGGTCAGTTCGTTTTGTTTGCGGCGCATGCGTTATTCCTGGAACAGGCGGAGCAGTTCGGGGACAAAGGTTGGCATGGACCAGCCCGGCGCGTAGTGGGTCAGGGTTTCGCAGACCGCCAGCAGGAAGAACCCAACCTGCAGATAGTTCACGAGGACGACGCCCAGCATGGCGAGCTTCATGCGCATGGGGTTCTCGGCCAGAATCAGGGCCAGGGACAGGGACATGCCCAGGGCCAGACAGCCCACGCTGGCCACGCCGGGATAGAAAATTTGCGGCAGGAAGAGATTCATGCCGCCCTTGAGGCTCAGAAAAAGCCAGATCACCAGGGCCAGGGTGGCCAAGCTGGTCAGCAGATGCCATTTGGCCAGAAAGGGCGCGGCGAAGCGGTAATAGTCCCGGCCCCAATCGTCCTTGTTCCGACGCAGCACAAGGTAGCACAGGCCAAGACCCGACGCCAGGGACAGGGACAGCGGCATCCACAGTCCAAAGAATGGCCACAGCGCGGAATTGGCGGCCGGGATGAAGGCCGGGGTGTTCAGTGGAATGCCCCGAAACAGGAGCAGGGCCAGGACCACGAGGCCCCAGTATCCGTATTTGATGCAGACATTGGCCAGACATCCGAGCAGGAAATGCATCAGGCGTCGTTGCTTGGCCCCCTTCCAGCTCAGGTCGTAGGCCGCGAGTAAAAGGCCGCCCAGCGCGGGCAGGGCCAGAACGAGCAGGAGAAGCAACTGGTTGGACTGGACGAATTCCGACATCCAGAAGGGATGGGCGAAAAGGGCCGCGCCCGAGGCGACGGCCGCGAGCCAGAACAGCCCGTGCCCCTTCAGGGCCAGCTTGGAGACCTGCTGGCCGCAGCGGATCGGAAAGGGCTTGCTCGTGACCATGCCGATGAGTTCGCTGATGAGGGCTATGGCGGGCGCGCCCCAGAACAGGGCCGCGAGCAGCAACAGGGTGGGGAGCAGGGCAAGGATCCAGGGCGACAGAGTAAGCTCCATGACAACCTCGTGAAGTGATTGGAACGGCGCGGGGCCGTTCGGATGCGGGGTTTTTGCCCCAAAAGGGTGCAAGAGGCAAGGCAGGGCGATCACATGAACTTTCGAGTTTGGAGAGCGCGGCGACGGCATGACTATGGGGAAAGGCGCGGAGGCCACGCGGCAAATTCCGCGCACGTCCAGGCGTCCCGGAAAAAGCCCCTAGACTCCCTCGGTCGCCACGGCTAGGAGGTGGACCGGCTCGCGGTCCGCGACCGGCGTCGACCCAGAC
>CAYLNA010000060.1:0-9844 GCA_964384665.1 uncultured Desulfovibrionaceae bacterium
CCTGCAAGGCGACAAGATCGACGTTTCTCGCGCGGATGAGTTCGGACAGGGCGCGTGCATCGAAACCTCCTGTGCGCACGTTGCAGGTTAGGATGCGCAGCACCACGCCAGGTGGGCTCTCGGGTGTTCCGAGTGACCACCGTAGCCCCATGAGCGGCCCGCCGATCATGGCTCCGGATAGAATGAGGGGAACAAGCAAGCGGGGTTTGCGCCACAACGCCAGCGGGGTGAGTGGAATAAGCGGCAGGGCCAGCAGCCAGCGCGGGCCGAAAAGGAGCAGCGTGCCCGGCCACCAGCGGTCTCCTGCCAGATGCAGGCTGACCAGGGCCAGAAGGGTGGCGACCAGAAAGGCTCGGGTCGCGAAGGAGAGAATGGCGTCAAAATGTTTCACGGATGATTGGTGATTGGGATTGCGTCGATGGGATTCAACCTATGGGAAACCGCTGACTGGAGCAATGTTTTCCGGCTCCCACCCGGGAGCGTGAACCTTGAGGAGGGCGCATGAATCTTGTTTCGTCTTTACGCGCGCACAGGCTGGAGTTGTTTTTTTTCGTCGTGCTGTTGGGGGTGGTCTATCACGCCATCATTCTCGACATGATCACGGATTGGAGCACGGACGATAACTATTCACATGGTTTTTTGGTGCCGCTCATCGCAGGTTATCTGGTTTACATGCGCCGAGACGATCTGCCGCGAGCAGCGGTTCGCCCCTCCAACGCCGGCCTTGCCGTGCTTGGACTTGGCCTGACTATGTTGGGCCTGGGCTGGCTGGGCACGGAATATTTCACCATGCGGGCCTCCCTGATCGTGATCACGGGTGGTTCGATCCTGTACCTCCTTGGGTGGGATATCTTGCGCGTCCTTTTCCCATCCCTGGCCTATCTGTTGCTCATGATCCCCATCCCCTACATTGTCTACGACGCCGCAGCCTTTCCCCTCAAGCTGTTTGTGACCAAGGCTTCGGTCCTGAGCATGAAGGCTTTGGGTATCGTGGTCTGGCAGGAGGGGAACATCCTCATGTTCCCCAACATCACCCTTGAGGTCGCCGACGCCTGCAGCGGCCTTCGGTCCATCATGTCGCTTTTGGCCCTGGGCGCGGCCTATGCTTTTGTGCTGCACACCAAGACCAGGGACCGGGTCATCCTTATTTTCTCGACCCTGCCCATCGCCGTGTTCACCAATTGTCTGCGCGTCATCGCCACGGGCATCCTGGCCCAGTATTTCGGTTCGGCGGCGGCGGAGGGCTTTTTCCATGAATTTGCCGGGCTGTTTGTTTTTGGAGCGGCCGTGGCCATGTTCGTGGCCCTGGGCTCCGCCTTGAAGAGGTGGTCATGAATCTGCGTCACCGTTTCTTTGTCCTCTATGTGTTGCTGGCCGGCATGGGCCTGTACATGAGTTTTCACCATGACCTGATCGTGCCCCTGGCCCGGCCTTTTGCGGAATTTCCGCCTGCCCACGCCGGGTGGCGCATGGTCGGCCAGTCGTCCCTGAGCGAAAACGTCATCAAGGTGCTCATGCCCACGGATTACCTGTCCCGTCGCTACGCGGCCGAGGACGGATCCGTTGTGGACATATACCTGAGTTTTTTCGACGGCGGGCCGGATTCCGGCGGCATCCATTCCCCCAAGCACTGCATGCCCGGCAGCGGTTGGTTCGAAATGTCTTCGGAACGCAGGACCCTGGAGCTGGGCGGGGAAACGGTCAAGCTGGTGCGGGCCGTTTACGCCATGGGCGACCAGCGGGAATTGATCTACTACTGGTTCGCCATGCGCGGTAAAACCATGTCCGACGAATATTCCCTGAAAATGGCGGAAATCGTCGGGTCCATGTTTCACCGCCGCCGCGACCAGGGATTCATCCGTATTTCCGCTCAGGCCGTAGGCGACGTGGATGTCGCCCAGCGGCGTGTCGAGGATTTTTTGCGGGATTTTTATCCTGTGATCAGGGAGTTTCTGCCATCATGAAACCGACATGAACGCGCTTGTGTCCCTGACGCCCACTCTGGCGCTTTCGTTTTTCGCCACGTTGTGCGCGGTCATCATGGCCGTGGCTTTTGCCGGGCGCATGGTGTTCGGCATGCTGCGCTCCGAACGGTCGCGGGCCTCGGGGGTTTTGGGGGTGACGCTCGTGCTGGCGGCCGGCCTGGAAACGGTTGATCTGCTGGCGCGGGTGTTCCCCGAGTCCCTGATGACATGGCGCGCGGCCGGTCTGCTGGTGGAAGGCGCCTTGGGGCCGATCTGGATCGTGTTCACGGCTTTGTTTGCCCGCGACTACGAAGGGCGCGGGATGCCTCGCACGCAGCTTGTTGCGATCTGCCTGTCCGCGTCGATGTTGCCCTGGGCTGGGTATCTGACCGTGTACGGAGCATATTACGCTCCGGATTTCGCCGCGGAGGAGCTTCTTTTTCTCCTGCCAGGAGGGTTTTATTTTCATGTGTGTTTTGTCCTGTGCGGCGTGGCGGCCTTGTTCAATATCGAGGCGACCTTGGCCAGGGCCGCGCACCACCGGCGGTGGAAGATCAAATTTGTTCTGCTCGGGGCCGTGAGTATCCTGGCCGCCTCGATCCTCTATTACAGCCAGGGACTTTTATACCGTTCCCTCGACATGGGGCTGACCGGTCTGCGCTCCTTGGGCTTGCTCCTCGGGGCTGGCATGATGTGGTTTACGGATCTGCGGCGGGGGCCGGAGGTGCGCATCAGTTTTTCCCGGAGGATGGCCTTCAAATCCGTGGTCCTCATGACCGTTGGGCTGTATCTCGTGATTCTGGGACTTTTAGGGGAAGGCGCGCGAATTTTGGGCGATGATCTGGGGCGCGCGGTGCTTCTTGGCGTGAGTTTTGTGACTGGCCTCGGTCTGCTCGTGCTCTTTCTGTCCGACACCGTCCGGCGCAAGATTCGGCTTTTTTTACAGCTCCATTTTTATGGCGAAAAATATGATTATCGCATCGAATGGGTGCGCTTCACGCAATGTTTGGTCACCGCGCGCAGTCAAAACGAGCTGCATCAGGCCGCCCTGGCCGCGTGTTGCGAAACCTTCGGCATTGTTGGCGCGGCTCTCTTTCTTTACGATCACGGACGCCAAGCCTATTTTCCGGTCAGCCTGCTGGAGATGGATTCCAGGGATGAAGTTTTTCGGGACGAGGACGAACTGATTGTGCGTTTGAAATCGCGCCGGACGGTTGTTTCTGTCGCGGATCTGGATGCGCGGATCGGATGGCTGAAAACGGCGCGGTTCGCCATTCCCATGTTCCGCGACGACCACCTTGACGGTTTTGCGCTGCTTGGCCCCTCCAGCAACGTTGGCGAGGAATACGACGAGGAGGATTTCGAACTCATGGACACCATGGCCCGGCATATTTCCGCGGCGCTGCTCAATCTGCGTCTTTTGGATCAATTGGCCCGCGCCCGCGACATGGAAATCATGGGCAAGGTTTCGGCTTTTGTGCTCCACGACCTCAAGAATCATGTCTACACCCTGTCGCTCATGACCGACAACGCTCGGAAGTTCATCGCCAATCCGGAATTTCAGAGAGATTTGGTCGACGCCCTGGGCGGAACGGTCGGCAAGATGAAAATTCTCATCGCCCAGCTCAAGGGGTTGCCGGACCGCCAGACCCTCCGCCGGGAGCCCGTGCGTCTGCTCGTCTTGGCGCGCGAGGCCACGCGACTGTTGGGACAAGAGCGGTTCGAGTATCTTGGCGAGGACGTGGAAGCCCTGGTGGATGGGGAGGAAATGGGCAAGGTTATTTTGAATCTCTGCCTGAACGCCCTGGAAGCCTCGAAGCCGGATCAACGGGTCGTGGTCGAGGTGGGGCAAGCCCCCGAGCCCTTTGTGCGTGTTGTCGATCACGGGGTGGGCATTGCCGAAACTTTCATCAAGGATGGTCTGTTCGAGCCGTTCAAGTCGACCAAGACCAAGGGCATGGGCATTGGCTTGTACCAGTGCAAGCAGATCGTGGAGGCCCATGGCGGCCGGATCGAGGTGCGGAGTGCTCCGGGCGCGGGCGCGGAGTTCGTGGTCCGGCTGCCGGCCTCCGAATCGACGGCTCGGAACCAGGCGTCCGCCAGGATGCCTTGAGGGCTGAAACATGCGAGGAGGCGTGCGTGGATCATCTGCTCATCATCGACGATAATGAAGACATTCTGACCCAGCTCAAATGGGGGCTGGCCTCGGATTCCCATGGCCTGCATCTGGCCAAGGACATGGAGCAGGCGCTGGAGATATTCCGCAAGGTTCACCCTGGCGTGGTCACGCTCGATCTGGGGCTGCCGCCTCACGTCGATACCTCGGAGGAGGGCTTTCGGGGGTTGGTCGAGATGCTCAAGATCGATCCATCCTCCAAAATTATCGTCATCACGGGCAACGACGAGCGCGAGAATGCCTTGCAGGCCATCAAGTTGGGGGCGTTTGATTTTTTTCGCAAGCCCATCGACCTGGACGAGTTGCGGGTCATCATCCGGCGGGCGTTCCATTTGCACGCCATCGAGCAGGAGCGTGCCCAGATCCAAGACGCGGCTGTCGACGCGGCCCAGGACAATTGCGGCATCGTGGGCGCGTGCCCGGCCATGCGCGGGGTGTTGACCCTCATCGGCAAGGTGGCGGCCTCGGATGTGCCCATCCTTGTCTCCGGGGAGAGCGGGACAGGCAAGGAACTCGTGGCGCGGGCCATTCACTTCAAGAGCCTGCGCAAGAATGGGCCCATGATCTGCATCAACTGCGGCGCGATTCCTGAAAATCTGATCGAATCCGAGTTGTTCGGGCATGAAAAAGGCGCCTTCACCGGCGCCGTGGCCACGGTTCCGGGCAAGGTCGAATATGCGGACAAAGGCACGCTTTTCCTTGATGAAATCGGGGAGTTGCCGGTCAATCTCCAGGTCAAGCTGCTCCGCTTCTTGCAGGAAATGGTCATCCAGCGCGTGGGCGGACGCAAGGATATCCCGGTCAACGTGCGCATCATCGCGGCCACGAATATCGATATCGCCGCCGCCATCGGAAGGGGGGCCTTTCGGGAGGATCTGTACTACCGCATTGGCGTGGTCAACATCCATCTCCCTCCGCTGCGCGAACGCGGCGGGGACGTGCGCATCCTCGCGGAGCACTTTTTGCGGCGCATCAGCCGGGATCTGGGCAAGGAGGTGGCGGGATTCACGCCCGAGGCCGTGGCCTATCTGGAGTCCCACGCCTGGCCGGGAAACATCCGCGAGTTGGAGAACAAGTTGCGCCGGGCCGTGCTCTTGGCGGATTCCTCGCGGATCACGCCGGACGAACTCGGCTTCGGCGAGGATCTGTCCGTCTTCAACGGCTTCAACCTGTCCGACAAGACCTTGAAGGAGGGGCGGGCCATGGTCGAAAAGAAGATGGTCCTGGCGGCCCTGGCCAAGTTCGACGGCAACATCCTCAAGGCTTCGGAGGCCCTGGGCATCAGTCGTCCGACGATGTACGATTTGTTGAAAAAACACGAGATCGAGAACTGATTCGCGCCCGGAGCGTGGCGTTTTTTCGTGGCTTTGGGCTGGTTGGTCCTTTTTTGGGCCCCGGCCCATGCGTTGACAGCCGCGTGATGGCTCGTCTATGGACTCCCTTTTGTAAGTTGCGAGAGTGGCGGAATTGGTAGACGCACTAGACTTAGGATCTAGCGGGCAACCGTGGGGGTTCGAGTCCCCCCTCTCGCACCAAACGCCGATCATTCGGGTCCTCCGAGGGGAGCGCCCATCTTAAAGGAGTGGATTCATGGAGTACAAAGTCGAAGAGTTGTCCCCGGTCAAACGCAAGGTGACGGTGGATGTGGGTGTGGAGGAAGTGCATGCCGCCTTGGCCGCGACCGTTGCCCTGTACCGCAAGGGCGCGGACATCAAGGGTTTTCGCAAGGGCAAGGTGCCGTCCTCGGTGGTGGAGTCCAAGTTTCGGAAGCAGATTTATGGCGAAGCCACCAGCGACCTGATCAACTATCACATCAACGAGATCATGGGCGAACTGGGCTTGTCTCCGCTGTCCCGTATCGACGTGGACGCCACGGAAATGATCCGCGACGAAGCCTTCTCCTATAGCTTCGCCTTCGAGGTCGCGCCCAAGTTCGACCTGCCCGAATACAAGGGCTTGGCCGTGGACGAGGAAGACGTCGTGGCCGATCCCGCGAAGATCGAGGAAGTCATCGCGCGTATCCGCCAGAACATGGCCAAGACCGTCATCATCAAGGAAGAGCGTCCCGTGGGTGACGGCGACATCGCGGTCATCGATTTTCAGGCTTTCCAGGACGGCGCGCCCATGGAAGGCGTGGCTGCCAACAAGTTCGAGCTTCCCTTGGGCGAAGGCAATTCCCTGGCGGATTTCGAGGCCATTGTCATCGGTATGACGCCTGGCCAGACCAACGAACGCGAGCTGACCTTTCCGGCGGACTTCATCAACGCCAAGCTGGCTGGCCAGACCGTGAACATGCAGATCACCCTGCACGCCATCAAGGTCCGCGAACTGCCCGAAATCAATGATGACTTCGCGGAACTGGCCGGCGGCTACAAAAATGTCCAGGAGTTGCGGGACGCCATCGAGAAGTCCTATGTCTCCACGCGCAAGCAGCTGGTCAAGGGCGACGCGCAGAAGAAGCTGCTGGACCAGATCAAGACCCAGGTCAGCTTCGAGTTGCCCGAGTCCATCGTCGAGGAACAGATCGACAAGCAGATCGCGGAACTGCGCGGCACCTTGGAGCGCCAGGGCAAGAGCCTCGATTCCTTGGGTCGTTCACCGCGCGAGCTGCGCGCCGACCAGCGTCCCATGGCCGAGGACGTGGTCAAGTCGTCCCTGGTTCTTTTGGCTATCGCCAGCGCCGAGGACTTGGCGGTCACTCCGCAGGAAGTGGATCTCGTCTTGCAGAAAATGGCCGCTTCCACCGGTCAGGATTTCCACGCCATCAAGGATTACTACGAGCAGCATAACCTGATGATCCCGCTCAAGGACCGCGTCCTGGCGGACAAGGCCATGGACTTGATCTACTCCAACGCCCAGGTCACCTTGGTCCCGGCCGCGACCGGCGGAGACAACGCATAATTGCCCATCCGGGTCCGGGTCACTCCCGGACCCTCGTTTCCTCCTCTCCTTTTCGTTCGGCGCGCGATTTGCTAGATGCCGCGCGGGACCTCGATTTTTCCCAATCCGCCTTGACACAAGGTCCCGGAGCGTTATTTTTCCCATCTTTGGTTGTGCTTAATATGCCTTCACGCAGGAGCTTTCATGGTCAGCAATTCCGTTTTTGTCATTGAAAACACCGGCCGCGGCGAGCGGATGTACGATATTTATTCCCGCCTGCTCAAGGACCGCATCGTGCTCCTGGGCACGCCCATCGACGATCATGTCGCCAATTCCATCTGCGCCCAGCTTCTTTTTCTGGAGTCGGAAAGCCCGGAAAAGCAGATCAACATGTATATCAATTCTCCGGGCGGCTCCGTGACCGCGGGCATGGCCATTTACGACACCATGCAGTATATCTCCGCTCCAGTGGCCACGCTGTGCATCGGCCAGGCCGCGAGCATGGCCGCAGTGTTGCTGGCCGCCGGCGAGAAGGGCATGCGCTACAGCCTGCCGCATTCCCGGATCATGATCCACCAGCCCATGGGCGGGTTTCAAGGCCAGGCCACGGACATCGCGATCCAGGCCAAGGAGATCATCCGGCTGCGCGGCGAATTGAACGGAATTTTATCCCGACACACCGGTCAAACCCTGGATAAGGTGGAACAGGACACGGAACGGGATTATTTCATGAGCGGAGAGGAAGCCAGCTCCTATGGCTTGATCGATCAGGTGCTCGCTTCGCGCCGGGAATTGGAATAATTCGGTATTAACGCACGAGGTTGCTTATGGCGGACAGAAAGAGAAAAACGGGGAAGGATTTGAATTGTTCCTTTTGCGGCAAGAGCCAGGACGAAGTACAGCGGCTGATCGCTGGTCCTGAAGTATATATTTGCAATGAGTGCATCGCCCTGTGCGATGATATCTTGAAGAACGACAACCGCAAGGAAGAGTTGGACTCCTCGGATATTCCGCTTCCCCAAGAGATCAAGGCCGCCCTGGATGATTACGTGATCGGTCAGGACGACGCCAAGAAGATTCTGTCCGTGGCGGTGTACAACCACTACAAGCGCATTAAGTACCACGCCCGGACCAAGGACGACGTCGAGCTGGACAAGAGCAACATCCTGCTCATCGGGCCGACCGGATCGGGCAAGACGCTGTTGGCCCAGACCCTGGCCCGCATTCTCAAGGTGCCTTTCGCCATCGCCGACGCCACCACCCTGACCGAGGCCGGCTATGTCGGCGAGGACGTCGAGAACATCCTGGTGCAGTTGGTCCAGAACGCCGATTACGATCTGGAGGCTGCGGCCAAGGGCATCATCTATGTGGATGAAATCGACAAGATTTCCCGCAAGTCGGACAGCCCGTCCATCACCCGCGACGTATCCGGAGAAGGCGTGCAGCAGGCCCTGCTCAAGATCATCGAGGGCACCGTGGCCAATATCCCGCCCAAGGGCGGACGCAAGCACCCGCAGCAGGAATTCATCCGCCTCGATACCTCCAACATTCTGTTTATCGTCGGCGGAGCGTTCATCGGTCTGGAAGACATGGTTAAGCAGCGCGTGCAGGGGTCGAGCATGGGCTTCGGGGCCAAGGTTCGGCGCAAGGAAGAGGAAAAGACGGACAGTCTGCTGAAGCAGGTGCATCCCATGGATCTGATCCGCTATGGGCTCATTCCGGAGTTCACGGGCCGCATTTCCGTGATCACCTCCCTGACCGAGCTGACCGAGGACGATTTGATGCACATTCTGCAGGAGCCCAAGAACGCGCTCATCAAGCAGTATCAAAAAATGTTCGAACTGGAGAACGTGGACTTGAAGTTCACGGGTAACGCGCTCAAGGCCGTGGCCGCCAAGGCCATCAAGCTCGAAACCGGGGCGCGCGGCCTACGTTCCGTCATGGAATCCATCATGCTCGACATCATGTACAATGTGCCGTCCATGAAGGGTGTCAGCGAATGCGTCATCAACAAGGCCGTGGTGGAAGAGGGGAAGGAGCCGCTTATTCTCTTCAAACCCGAGGCCAAGAGCGCCTAGGGCTCGCGGTCCGCAACCAGCGAGAAAGAGTATGTCCGACGCCATTGTTTTCGAGAAATCCTCCCCGGATACCCTGATCCTGCCGCTCATGTCCCTGCGGGAAGTGGTCATGTTCCCGAAATCCATCGTCCCGCTTTTCGTGGGTCGGGAAAGCTCCATCAAGGCCATCGAGGTGGCCCTGGAAAAGCACGACAAGAAGATTTTTCTGGTCGCGCAAAAAGATCCGGCCCAGGAGCGTCCCGAGGAAGACGGACTCTACGAGATCGGGACCATCAGCAAGGTCCTGCAGATGCTCCGTCTCCCGGATGGGACCATCAAGGTGCTGTTCGAGGGCCTGACTCGGGCGGCCTGGGACCAGGACAAGGGGCTCATGGCCCTGGACGACATCCAGATGGTGTTGGCATCTCCGGTGCCCGACCTCGGGGGCTCGGCCGTGGAGAGCGAGGCCATTGTCCGGGCCGCGCACGAGGCCATCGAGGAGTATGCGCAGGTCAACCGCAAGCTGGCCAAGGAAACCATCCTGGCCATCAGCAGCGTGAACCAGCCCGGCCGTTTGGCCGATTCCATCGCGCCGCACCTCAAGGCGACCTTTGACCGCAAGCAGGAAGTCCTTGAAATCCGCAATCCGGTCCATCGTCTGGAGCGCGTCTATGAGCTGATCCAGGAAGAGATCGAGATCTTTTCTCTGGAAAAGAAGATCAAGGGCCGGGTCAAGAAGCAGATGGAGGAGAACCAGAAGGACTATT
>CAYLNA010000061.1:0-5346 GCA_964384665.1 uncultured Desulfovibrionaceae bacterium
GGGCCAGCGCCCGCAACAAGCCCATCCTGGTCATCCGTCCGCGCCGCCTGTCCTGCGACCTGCGCGACGCGGCGGCGGATCTGACCGAGATGGATCTGGACCACATCTATGACGCGGCCTTCCGCCGGGCCGGCATGGTCCGCGTGGACGACATCGACTCCTTGTTCGAGGGCGCGCGGACTCTGGCCAATTACAAGCCCCTGCGCGGCAACGGCCTGGCCATCATGACCAACGGGCAGAGCATCGGGCTTCTGGCCGCCGACACCCTGATCAACGGCGGGGGCGAGCTGGCCCGCATCACCGAGGACACCCAGCTCAAGCTGGAAGACGTCCTGGGGCCGGAGCGCTGTTCGGACAACCCGGTCACGCTGCCCTATAACGCCACGCCGGACATGTACGCGCGGGTGCTCGGCGTCCTGGTCCGGGCCAAGGACGTGGGTTGCGTGCTGATTTTGCATGTGCCCTTCCAGGGCACGAGCAGCCTGGAAATCGCCCAGGCCGTGGCCCAGGTCGCCAAGAGCAGCCGGTGTCTGGTCCTGGCCAACTGGCTGGGCGAGGAAACGGTCCAGACCACCAAGGACACCTTCGAGGACGCGGCCATTCCGGTTTTCGACCGGCCGGGCAAGGCCGTCATGGCCTACCTGCACATGCTGCGCTACAAGCGCACTCAGCAGATCCTGATGCAGACTCCGGATTCCCTGCCGGCGGACTTTTTTCCGGACACCGACCGCGCCGAGGAGATCATCAAGAGCGCCCTGGCCGAGGAGCGGGGGCAGTTGACCGAGGAGGAATCGCGGCAGGTCCTGGCCGCCTACGGCGTGCCGGTGGTGGAGACGCGGATCTGCAAATCGGCCATGCAGGCCGTGGACGCTGCCTCGGAACTCGGTTTTCCGGTGGCGCTTAAAATCCGTTCTCCCCAGATTTCCCAGCCTTTCGACATCGGCGGCGTAGCCCTGGATCTGACCACCCCGGACCTGGTCTTCGAGGCGGCCGCCAACATGGCCGCCCGTGTCCACACTCAGGTCCCCAACGCCTATATCGAGGGCTTCACGGTCCAGAGAATGGGCCGCCGCCACGGCGCGCACGAACTCTTCATCTCGGTCTTCACGGACAAGACGTTTGGGCCCATCCTGCGCTTTGGCCATGGCGGAGTGGCCGCGTCGGTCGTCAACGATCAGGCCGTGACCCTGCCGCCGCTGAACATGGGCCTGGCCAAAGAAATCATCACCCGCACCCGCATCTTCAAACTGCTGGAAGGCTCCCGGCGGCAGGCGGCGGCGGATATCGACGACATCTGCCTCGCCTTGATCCAGATCAGCCAGATGGTCATCGACCTGCCCCAGATCGTGACCCTGGAGATGAATCCGGTCTTCGCCGACGATAAGGGTGTTTTGGCCCTGGGCGCGCGGATCTGGATTCAGCCGGCCACGATGACCGGGCCGGAACGCTTGGCCATTCGGCCCTATCCGCGCGAGCTGGAGGAATGCGTGCGTCTCAAGAACGGGGAGCAGGTCTTGCTGCGGCCCATCCGTCCCGAAGACGCCGTGGCTCATTTGGCCTTCATCCATGGCCTGTCCGAGGAGGATCTGCGATTGCGCTTTTTCGGGCTGGTTCAGAATTTCGTGCTGAGCGACATGCCCAAGTTCACCCAGATCGACTATGACCGCGAAATGGCCTTCATCGCCACGCACATGGTCGACGGCGCCCCCGAAACCCTGGGCGTGGTCCGCACTTCCACCAAGCCGGACAATTCCGAGGCCGAATTCGCCATCATCGTGCAGTCCTCCATGAAGGGCACGGGGCTTGGGTCCCTGCTTTTCGAAAAGATGATCCGCTACTGCAAGAGCCGGGGCACCCGTTATTTTGTCGGCCAGACCATGCCGCGCAACAAGGCCATGATCGCCCTGGGCAAGCGCTTTGGCCTGAGCGTGGTCCACAATTACGAAGAAGAACTGGTCGAGATGCGTCTGCCCTTGTGGGAGTGGGAACCCAAACACTGACCGTTCCCTCCGGGGCCGTTCGCGTTCAGCCGGGCTGGCGCGGATGGCCTCGAAGCGCTTCTGGATAATCCAATCGATTTCCGTTAAACGATCGCTTTGCAACGCGACGGGCGCGCCCGTGGCGAACGATATGCATCCCGTCCCTGGCAAGGGGAGGGATGGTAGGAGGTTTTATGCACAAAAATGATACGGCGACCCTGACCATCGACGGCCAGACCTACGAATTGCCCATTGTCCGGGGCACCGAGGGCGAGGTGGCGGTGGACGTGAGCTGTTTGCGCTCCCGGTCCGGCGTGATCACCCTCGACCAGGGCTATGCCAATACCGGTTCGTGCTACAGCGCCATCAGCTTCGTCGATGGCGAAAAGGGGATCCTGCGCTATCGCGGCTATCCCATCGAGCAGCTGGCCGCCCAGAGTTCCTTTGTCGAGACGGCCATGCTCCTGGTTTTCGGGGAACTGCCCACCCGCGCGGAGCGGGCCGATTTCCGCACCTTGCTCGGCGAACAGGCCTTGCTGCACGAGGACCTGATGCACCATTTCGAGGGTTTCCCTCCGCACGGCCATCCCATGGCCATCCTCTCGGCGGTCATCAATTCCCTGGGCGCGTATAATCCGGACTTGCTCGACATTCAGACCGAGGCGGAATTTCGCAAAGCCGTGGCCAAGCTGATAAGCAAGGTCCGCACCATCGCGGCCTTCAGCTATCGCAAGTCCGCCGGGCTGCCCATCATGTATCCGGACCCGAGCCGTTCGTACTGCGAGAATTTTCTGCACATGATGTTCTCCATTCCCTACAAGGAGCACGTGCCCACGCCCGAGGCCCAAAAAGCCCTGTCGCTTTTTCTGCTGGTCCACGCGGACCACGAGCAGAACTGTTCCTGCTCCACGGTGCGCATGGTCGGATCCTCCGACGCCAACCTCTTCGCCTCGGTTTCGTCCGGCATCTGCGCCCTGTGGGGACGGTTGCACGGAGGCGCCAACTCCGCCGTGATCCACATGCTGGAACACATCCACGGCGGGGATTTTTCGGTCAAGGAGTGCATCGAGAAGGTCAAAAAAAAGGAATTCCGACTGATGGGCTTCGGCCACCGCGTCTATAAGAACTTCGATCCCCGGGCCCGGGTGCTCAAGGAATGCGCCACGAACCTGCTGGCGTCCCTGCACATCAAGGACCCGCTGCTCGATATCGCCCAGGAGTTGGAAGAAATCGCCCTCAGCGATGACTTCTTTGTTTCCCGCAAGCTCTATCCCAACGTGGATTTTTATTCCGGCCTCATCCTGCGCGCCCTGAACATTCCGGTGAACATGTTCCCGGTCATGTTCGCCATGGGCCGCATGCCCGGCTGGATCGCCCACTGGCACGAGCAGCATCTGCAGGAGGACACGCGAATTCATCGGCCACGCCAGATCTACGTCGGGCCGAACCTGCGCGACTACGTGTCCATGAAATACCGCTAGAAACGCGCCAGAGCGCTTCCGCTCTTGCAACGAAAAAACCCCGTCCTGGACGGGGTTTTTTCGTTGCGTGGGGTTGGCGTCACGCCGCGCTGTCCGCGGCCTGCAGGTTGCGGACAAGACTTTGCAGGATCTGGGTCTGGTGGGCCAGGGCGGCGATGGCGGTCTCGGCATGTTGCATGGCGACGGCCGTGCTGGAAGAGATCTCGCGCACGTCCTCCAGCGCGCCGTTGATGGCGCCGCTGACCTCGGATTGGAGTTCGGAGTCCTTGGCGATGCCCCGCATCTGTTCCGAGGCCGTGGTCACGAGGCGGGCGATTTCGTCCAGAGCCGTTCCGGAGTCCTTGGCCATGGCGGTGACCTCCTCGATGGTCCGCACGGTTTCATCGACATGATCCATGTTCTGGCGCGCGCCGGTCTGGATGTCGTGGATGGCCGCTCCGACCTGATCCGTGGCGGCCATGGTTTTTTCCGCCAGCTTGCGGACCTCGTCGGCGACCACCGCGAAGCCCCGGCCGGCGTCTCCGGCCCGGGCCGCCTCGATGGCCGCGTTGAGGGCCAGGAGGTTGGTCTGGTCCGCGATGTCGGAAATGACTTCCAGGATTTGACCAATACCTTCGGCCTGTTGTCCCAGGGCGAGCATGCTCTGCTTCATGGCGAGCGACTTGCTCTCCAGCGCTCCGGACATTTCGACGACACGGCCAGCCAAGGCCGCCCCGTTGGCGGCGTTGTTCTTGGCGTTTTCCGTGGTTTCCGCTGTTTGCAGGGCATTTTGGACCACGGCCAGGGTCGTGCTGTTCAGATTCCCCATGGACTGGCAGGTCTCCTCGATCCGCCGCAGCTGGACCCGCGCTCCGGTGCTGGACTGTTCGCTTTGAGCCGCCAGGGTCTCGATGGATTGGCGCAGGCTGTCGACGACGCGGCCCAACTCCATGGCCGCGCGGAGCATGATGTCCTGCTTGGACAGGACGTTCTTGTTGGCTGCGTCGGCATCCAGGGCGCTCTGCCTGGCCTGCCTGGCCTCGGCCTCGGCCCGTTGCGTGGCCAGCGCGGATTCGTCGACAAGACGGCGCAGGGTGCCGACCATTTTCGTGAGGTTTTGGGCCAGCATCCCGACTTCGTCCTTTTGATCGACCTCGATGTTTTCGTCGAGTTTGCCGGCCGTGACGCGCGTGGCGAAGGCGACAATGCGGTGCAGGGGCTGGGTGATGCGCCGTGAAACGAGCAGGGCGAAGGCCACGGCCGCCAGGATGACCGCGACGGCGCAGATCAGAATTTTCGCGCCGACCGAGACAATGGTCGCGGCCGCGTTGTCCTCGGAGATTTTGACTTCCGCCAGGGCGAGATGGGCCAGGGCGTCGATGGCCGTTTTGTGCGCGTCGAAATGCGCCATGAGCGTGGTTCGGAGGATGTAGCGCAGTCTGGCCTCGTCCCCGGCTTGCACGGCGGGAATGAGCTTTTCCTGGACTTCGGTGAAAAATATCCGCCCCGTCTTGATGGCCTCATGCAAGGTGGTTCGGATTTCAGGAGCGAGGTCCTGGGTTTCCCAGAAGGCCGCGCGTTCCTCGAAGGCGTCGCGATAGGTCCGCACTTGCACGATCAATTCCTCGATTTTCTTGGGATTTGTTTCCAATCCCAGGCGCAGGGCGGCGGCATGGCTTTCGACGACGAAGAGCGGCGGGGGCAGGATGTCGGCCGTCAGATTCTGATTGCGGGCGATGGTGGCGTAGATCGGACCGGTGACGACGATCCTGCCGATGGCTTGCAGCGCGTATCCGCCGACTCCAAGCATGGAGACGACGAGCAGAAGGATGATGGTCAGGATTTTCATCCGGACGCTCATGTTGGTGATGATGCGGTTCAATGCTGACTCCTTGAACGCTGAAGAT
>CAYLNA010000061.1:5446-9654 GCA_964384665.1 uncultured Desulfovibrionaceae bacterium
CCGTCGCGGATGGCCCGCGTTGTCTCGATCCCGTCCATGACCGGCATCTGCACGTCCATGAGGATCAGGTCGAACGAGGCGTGGCGCAGGGCGTCCAGAGCGCGCTGTCCGTCCTCGACATGATGCGTGGTGGCTCCAAATTTTCGCAGGAGCTTGATCCCGAGGTGCGCGCTGAAGCGGTCGTCCTCGGCCAGAAGTATGCGCAGGCCGTTCAGGGCGGGCGCGAAAAAGGACTCCCGGACCGGCGCGATGTCGGTCGGGATGTTCAGGGCGAAGGGCGCGGTGAAGTACATGCTCGTGCCCACGCCGATTTCGCTGACCACGGAAATGTTGCCGCCCATGAGCCCCACCAGACGCTTGCAGATGGACAGGCCCAGGCCAGCGCCCTGGTAGGAGCGCGCATATCCTTCGCTGACCTGGGAAAAGGGCTTGAACAGGGCGTCGAGCTTGTCGTCGGGGATGCCGATGCCGGTGTCGGTCACGCTGAAGAGGATGCGGCATTGATTGTCTTTTCGCACGGGGAGAAGGCTCGCCGCCACGGACACGCCGCCGGCATGGGTGAACTTGAGGGCGTTGCCGACCATGTTCGTCAGCACCTGCTGCAATCGCGCCGCGTCTCCGAGCACGGGACTGGGAATGGCCGGATCGATTTCGATGCTCAGCTCAAGTCCGCTTTCCTTGGCGATGGGCGAAAAGAGGTCCCTGGTTTGGCGGACGACTTCGGACACGTCCATGGGCGCGGCGTGGATGGCCAGCATGCCGGCCTCGATCCGCGACAGGTCCAGGATGTCGGTCAGCAGCCGGACCAATCGACGGCACGATTGCAGGGCCGTCTCGGTGTAGTCTTCCTGCTCGGGATCGAGGCCCGTGAGCTGGAGCAGTTGCAGCATGCCCATGACGCCGTTGAGCGGGGTGCGGATTTCGTGGCTCATGTTGGCCAGGAACTCGGACTTGCTCTTGTTGCCCGCCTCGGCCTCGTTCTTGGCGTTGATGAGTTCGCGCTCGATCTGTTTGCGCTCGGTCATGTCGCGGGAAATGCCGACGAACCCGGAAACGCGGCCGTCGGCGTCGCGCATGGCGCCGCCCTTGATGACGTGCCAGCGCCAGGTCCCGTCGCGGTGCCGGACCCGGTATTCGATGTCGTCCTGGACGCCGCCGTGTTCGCGCTGCGCGCGTAGGATATCCTCGAAGACGGGGCGGTCTTCGGGGTGGACATAGTCGTGGAACGACGTTCCCATGATCCGCGCCGGATCATGGCCAAGCAGGGCCGTGCAGGTCGGGGAGACGTAGTCGAAGAGCAGGGTCGCGGCGTCGATGGAAAAAATGACGTCATTGGCGTTTTCGACGATGGCCTTGAAGCGTTCCTCGCTTTTTTGGAGATCGATGTTCGCCTGGCGCAGTTGGGCGAAAGTGCGCGACAGGCCCGTGATGAGCATGCCAATGGCGAGAACGAAGGTGACGCTCAGGAAGGAGAAGGTGACGGACGAGGTGATCCACGAACTGCGGGAGTAGAGGTGGATGTTGGACCATCTGTCAAAATCCGCGTCGAGCAGGAAGGCGAAGAGAAACAGGACGCAGGACTGGAGCAGGGCGAAAAGCAGTCCCGGCTTCACGCCGAGAATGGCCGTGGCCAGGATTCCGGACGCGAACAGGAAAATGCGGCCGCTGCCCAAGGGCCCGACGGTGAAAATGGAGCCGGCCCCGGCGATGAAAAGCAGCCACACGCCGATCCAGGCCCGCACGGTGAAGGGAATGCAGCGGGCGAAGGCGAGCAGCACGGCGGTGAGGTAGCACGCGGAATAGAACGCCAGATTCAGCAGCAGTCCGTCATGGATGGCCTGGAGCAGGCTGCGGAGCAGAACGGGAAAGGCTAAGACGCTGATGAAGGTGAAAACAAGAATGAAGCTGTTTTCGCGCCATTCCTGCAGATTCCGCGACCTTTCGGAGAAAAATCTATCTTTTATGGATGCGAGCATGGGAAGCCTCGTCGGGAAGGGGTCCATTCGTTCCGGGTCGGGAAGGCGTGGGGTTTTCATACGCCTGTCCGACCCTTTTGGTCTAGCCCGAGTCGCGCGCGTCCGGTCGCGGGACGGGGCGGACATGGCGTCGTCGTTATTCCGTCACGCCCTTGTCATGCATTTCGCCCAATGTTACGGGGTGTTGCCCTTCATGTTTTTCACCCTCGACAAGGAGATTTCCGTATGAAGAAAGTGATCGTGATGATGGCGTTGGTGCTGTGCGGGTCATCCCTGGCCATGGCCGAGACCCTGCAGCTTTTGACCTGGAAGGGGTATGCGCCCAAGGAGCTGGTGGACAAGTTCCAACAGGAAACCGGCATCACCGTGGAGGTGACCTATTCCAACAACGAGGAGATGATCGCCAAACTGCGGGCCACGCGCGGCGCGGGTTTCGATCTGGCCCAGCCCAGCCAGGACCGCATTTCCTCGGTGCAGGCGGAGTTCGGCATCTATCAGCCCATCGACTACGCTAAGATCGAGTCCGACCTTTTCATTCCGTCCATGCTGGACGCGGTCAAGAAGAACACCCAGGTCGACGGCAAATCCCATGCCGCGCCGTTCTGCTGGGGCACCTCGGGCTTGGTCGTCAACGCGGCCAAGGCCCAGGGCGCGTCGTCCTGGAAGGCGCTCATCGATCCGCGATACGCGGGCCGCGTCAGCTATCGGTTGAAGCGTCCGGTCATCATCGGCCTGGGCTTCGCCCTGGGCTATGATCCCTTCGCCCTCTATGCCGACGAAAAGGGCTATGCCGAGATGTTGGCCAAGGTCGAGGCCGAATTGATCAAGGCCAAGCCCTTGGTCAAGAATTATTGGGCCAACGGCGATCAGCTTCTGGAATCCGTGCGCTCCGGCGAAGTGACCGTGGCCGAGGCCTGGGACAACGGCGGCTGGAAGCTGCACGACGAGAACAAGGACCTGGATTTCGTCGCTCCGAGCGAGGGCGCCCTGGGCTGGATCGATACCTTCGCCATTCCGGCCAAGGCCAAGAACGTGGACGCGGCCTACAAGTGGATCAACTTCATGCTGAAGCCCGAGCACAGCGCGTTGTTCACCAGCGCCGAAAAGACGCCCACGGCGTCCAAGGACGCGGGCAAGTTTGTCGATCCGGCCTTCCAGGCTCATTTCGACCGTTCCTTCCCGCAGGCCGTCATCGACAACATCAAGTGGTACCCGCCGGTTCCGGCCAAGCTCGAAGCCATGGAAGGCAAGGTTCTGGATAAGGTCAAGGCCTCGAAATAACAAAACTGTCCACGCATTTGTCCGGGGCGCTTTCCGCCCCGGACCGCGTTTCGGGAGCATCATGGACGCTGATCTGGTCATTGCCCGTCTGGTCAAGAAATTTGGAACCTTTCTCGCAGTGGACGACGTGTCCTTCGAGGTTCCCAAGGGCTCGTTTTTTTCCATTCTCGGCCCCTCGGGCTGCGGCAAGACCACGCTTTTGCGCATGATCGCCGGCTTCGAGGAGCAAACCAGCGGGTCCATCGCCATCAGCGGCCGGGACATGCGCGGGATCGCGCCCAACAAGCGGCCCGTCAATCTGGTCTTCCAACACTTGGCCCTGTTCCCGATGATGAACGTGGCCGAGAACATCGCTTTTGGCCTCAAGCGGCGGGGCCTGTCCGGAGCCGAAATCCGCCGTCGCACCGAGGAGATCCTGGCGCGGGTCGAGCTGCCCGGCTTTGGCGGGAAGCGCGTCCAGCAGCTCTCCGGCGGCCAGAAGCAGCGCGTGGCCATCGCCCGCTGCCTGGTTCTGGAACCCTCGGTCCTGCTCCTGGACGAGCCCCTGGGCGCTCTCGATCTGAAGCTGCGCGAACAGATGAAGGTCGAACTCAAGAAACTCCAAGCCAAGATCGGCACGACCTTCGTCTATATCACCCACGACCAGTCCGAGGCCCTGGTCATGTCCGACCGGGTCGCGGTGATGAACAAGGGACGCTTCGAGCAGGTCGGCGCGCCCCGCGAACTCTATGCCGATCCCCACACGCCGTTCGTGGCCGGATTTGTCGGCGACGCCAACCGCTGGGCCGGCGCGGTCGAAAGCCTGGACGGGGACGAGGCCGTGATCCGCACCACCGAGGGCTTTGTGTTCCGCTCCCGCTTTCGGTCGGGCGTGGCGGCCGGAAAGCAGGCCATGCTTTTTCTGCGGCCCGAGGCCATGCAGATCGAGCCCCCGGACGGGGCGGGGTTGAA
>CAYLNA010000062.1:0-9574 GCA_964384665.1 uncultured Desulfovibrionaceae bacterium
CACTTTTTTATCTTTTTCAAAATCTCCTTCGCGAAGCGTTCTTCGCAAAGGCAGGAGAGAAATCTCCTGCCGCGCCCCTTCCCGGCAGCGCAGAAAAAAGCTTCTATGTGTGAGCATCCATTTTGTCAACATAAATTTTGAAATTTATTTTCTCCCTTTTCTTTCAGGCTATTGGCTGCGTCAAAACTCCAGATGGCGCGGCGTCCGCGGAAACGGAATGACGTCCCTGATATTGGCGACCCCAGTGACCAGCATGAGCAAACGCTCGAACCCCATTCCGAACCCGGCATGAGGCACGCTGCCGAAACGCCGCAGATCCAAATACCACCAGTACTCCTCCGCCGGCAGGCCCATCTCCTGGATACGCCTCTCTAGCACATCCAGGCGCTCTTCCCTGGCGCTGCCGCCAATCAACTCGCCGATGCGCGGCACCAAGACATCCATGGCGCCCACGGTTTTGCCATCGTCGTTCAACCGCATATAGAATGCTTTGATTTCCTTTGGATAGTCAAAAACAATGACCGGCCGCTTGAAGTGCTCCTCGGTCAGATAGCGCTCGTGCTCGGTCTGCAAGTCGGAGCCAAAATCCACCGGGAACTCAAAGGAGCGCGGAGCGTTCTTCAGGATGGAAACCGCCTCGGCGTAAGGCAAGCGCATGAAAGGCTGGGCCAGGATATTCTCCAAGGTGGCAAAAAGTGTCTTGTCCACGAAATTGCCGAACAACTCCAAATCATCCCGGCAATGATCCAGCAGATATGTGATCAGGTGTTTGATGCACTCTTCCCCCAGCTCCATGTTGTCGCCAAGATCCGCAAAGGCCATCTCCGGCTCGATCATCCAGAACTCTGCGGCGTGCTTGGGGGTGTTGGAATTCTCCGCGCGAAAGGTCGGACCAAAGGTATAGACGCGCCCCAGGGAGCAGGCCAGATTCTCGGCCGCGAGCTGGCCCGAGACAGTCAGGGACGCCTCCTTGCCGAAAAAGTCCTGATCGAAATCGGGCTTGCCATTCTTTTTGGGCGCGTTGTTCAGATCCAGAGTCGTGACCTGAAACATCTCGCCCGCGCCTTCGCAGTCAGAGCCAGTGATGATGGGCGCGTGCACATAGAAAAAACCCCGGTCGTGAAAAAACTGGTGCACGCCATGGGCCAGTTCGGCCCGGATGCGATTCAGCGCCGCGTACTTGTTTGTCCTGGGACGCAAATGGGCGATGGTGCGAAGGTATTCGTCCGTGTGCCGTTTCTTCTGAAGCGGATAGCTCGGGTCCGCTTCGCCCAGGATTTCCAGACGACTGGCCTTGAGTTCCCATTTCTGTCCCTGGCCAGGAGATTCGACCAATGCGCCTTCCAAGCGCACCGCCGCGCCGGTGTTGACCCGCTCCAAGAATTCGAAACCCGCCGCGTCCGTGGTGATGATGGCCTGGAGATTCTTCAGGCATGAGCCGTCGTTGATTTCCAGGAAGACGAAGTCCTTGCTCTCGCGTTTGGTGCGCACCCAGCCCATGATCACCAAGGACGCTATTTCCGCTTCCGACGCCAACACATCCGCTACTCTGGGTTTCATCATCCACCACCTCGGTTTGATTGCTCGATCACAGCATGTCCATCGGATCGAGATCCACGGACAAGCGCACCTGTTTGTGCTTTTCCACCAACTTCTTCAATTCCGCGCAAATTCCACGGATCACTGGCCAATTCCCAGCCTTGAGTAGACACTGAAAACGTTTGCGCCCGCGCAGCACCGCAAGCGGAGCCGGGGCGGGTCCCAGGACGCGGACTCCCGCCCCCTGGGCCAAGGCCCGCAACTGATTCCCGAACACAGAGAGAAATTCCGCCTCCGCATGCTCCATGGGCATCGAAAATCGAACCAAGGCCAGCTTCACGAACGGCGGATAGGCCATGACTTTCCGCAACGCGATTTCCTTCCGAAAAAAGCCCTCGTAGTCGTTGCGCTGGATAAAGCCCCAGCAGTAATGCCCTGGATTCCGCGTTTGGATCAGGACCCGTCCCGCCTTTTCACCCCGCCCGGCCCGGCCCGCGACCTGAACCAACAGTTGAAAGCATCGTTCCGTAGCCCTGTAGTCCGGAAGATTCAAGCCCAGGTCTCCGTCCACGACCACGACCAGGGTCACGCCTGGAAAATGATGTCCCTTGCTCAGCATCTGCGTGCCCACCAAAACCTGGGCTTCCCGGCGGGCAAAGCTGTCCAGGGTTTCTTGCATGGCCATGGCCCGCCGCGAGACATCCCGGTCCAACCGCAAGACCCGCGCGTTCTCCGGCAGTTCCTGATTCAAAAATTCCTCCAGCCGCTCGGTGCCCGCGCCCAGGGGCAAAAACGCACTGGATTTGCATGTCGGACACGTCGTGGGGAATGAAAGCGCGTGCCCGCAATAATGGCACAGCACCAACTCGCGCCGCTTGTGAAACGTCATGGACACCTGACAATGCGGGCACTTGAGCGGTTCCGAGCAGGACTCGCAGTACAGGATGGGCGCATAGCCCCGCCGGTTTTGCAGAATGATGACCTGATCGCCCCGAGCCAGTGTTTCCTGGATCGCGACATGGACGGAGCGGGCAAAGGGACCATGCTCCGGCGGGTCAGCGCGCAGATCGACCAGCTCGATCTCGGGCAGATTGGCCGGGCCCACGCGCTCGTCAAGCCGGGCCATGGATATGCCATGGCTGCACGCGGCATGAAAGACCTTGATATCCGGGGTGGCCGATCCCATCAACAAGAGTCCACGACTGCGGGCGATGCGTCCAAAGGCCAATTCCCGGGCTTGGTAAACCAACCCCTCGTCCTGCTTGAAGGAAGCGTCATGTTCCTCGTCCAGAATGACCAACCCCGGTTCCACGGGCAGGAACAGGCAGGATCTCGTCCCGACAATGACGCGCGGCTCCGCGCAGCCCACGAGATCCATGAACACGCGTTGACGCCGCGCCGGCCCCAGATAGCCATGACTGCACACCGCCGGAAATTCCGGCAAGGCCGCGCGCACGTCCGCATACAGTTTGAGCGCGATGGCCACTTCCGGCGCCAGCAGCATGACATGCCGGCCAGCGAGCAGGCAGCGCCGGGCCAATTCCAGATAAACCGCCGTCTTCCCACTGCCCGTGACTCCAAACAGCAGGGCCGACTCGGCGTTGTCGGAACGCAGCAAGTCCTCGAAACCGTCCACGGCCGCGAGTTGCGCCGGGCTCAAGCATACGCGCTCCGACCGAGGCGGAGCCTCGTCCGTCGTGCGCATCCGCGCGTCGACCTCGGTCACGAGCCCTTTCTTGAGCAAGGCGGCCAGCGGCTGCGTCGAATTTTTCCCGCAGTGGGCCTGAATCGCCTGAGCCGACGAGACCCCGTGAATATCAAGATAGCGCAGGATCTCGATTTGCGCCGTGGCCTGGGGGCGAATGGGCCAGGGTGGCTCGGCCGTCAGAGAAAAGAGGCGCTCTCTGATCTGGCGGGGTTCGACCGGCGTCAGCAGACCGTTCAGCCATGCCGTGGCCCATTCGGTTCTCCGAGCCTCGCCCGCGCGGATCACGTCCTGAACCGAAACGCGCTTCCCCTGGCCATCGCGAAATTCCGGGACCTCGCGCACCCCCGCCGGCAGGACGCGGGATAAAATCAAACCCGGCGCGTCCATCTGCCGGATGGACAGATCGCGGATGAAATCCAGGTAGTCGCGTGAAAACATGGGCCCCCTGTCCACGGGCCAGAGCAGATCGCGCACGGTGAACCCGTCGGGCGCGACATCGACAAAATCGACCACGACGCCCAACCGCGTGGCGCGGCCCAAGGGCACGATGACCCGCGCCCCGACCGCCCACATTTCCCGGGGCAAATTCGGGGGCACGGCATAGGTCAAAAGGGAAAACGGGGCGGAAAAAAGCAGAATGGAACAGAATGCGTTCATGCGCTCCACGGAAAAAAAGGGGAACGGGCCGACCCGCTCCCCATGGACATGGACGTGGACGTGATCCCGGCTTCAGCGGGACGGTGGAATCAATTCACGCAGCCGGTCGATGAGATCGTAACGTAGATCCTCGTCCTGCAGGGCGAAGTAGATATTGGCGGTCAGGTAATCGATCCAGTCACCGACATCAAACCGCTGGCCGCGCAGCTTGACGGCCAGCAGACGATTTTCGCGGGCCAAAGACTGCAAGGCGTCGGTGAGCTGGATTTCACCGCTGTGGTCCGGAGCCAAGCCTTCCAGATGCTTGAAAATCTCGGGCGTAAGCACGTAACGCCCGACCAGGGCCAACCGGGACGGAGCGCTGTCCTGGCTTGGTTTTTCCTTGACCCCGCGAATCCGGTACAAGCCGGGCGCGAATTCCTCGGCATCGATGATGCCATACCGGCTGACCTTGTCGCGGGGCACCTCCATCACGCCGACCACGGGCATGCGCTCGTTCTTGTAGACCTCGATAAGCTGGTTGATGCCTGGATCGCGGTTGAACATCAGGTCATCGCCAACCATGACCGCGAACGGTTCGTCCTTGATGACTTCCTTGGCGCAGTGCACGGCGTGGCCTAAACCGAGTTGCTGCTTCTGGCGCACGACGATGATATTGGCCATCTCGGCCACCTTGCGCACCTCGGCCAGCAAGTCCGCCTGGCCTTTGCGCTCCAGGAGTTGCTCCAAGGCCAAATTGTGATCGAAATGGTCTTCGATGATGCGCTTGTTCTGATTGTTGACGAAAACCACGTCGGACAGCCCGGAGGCAATGGCTTCCTCCACGATATATTGGATGGAAGGCTTGCGGAAGACCGGAAGAATTTCCTTGGGCACATTCTTGGTCGCCGGGAGTGATCTGGTTCCCCATCCTGCCACCGGAATGACAACTTTACGTACCTGCATGCATCGCTCCTTATTGTTACCCACATCGGAGAAGGGTCTTCCCGGTCTCCGTGAAATCTCAGGCCAGCCCCGCTTCCACTGCTTGGACCAGATCCGCGCACAAGCTGTCCACCACGGCCTGATCCTGAGCCTCGACCATGATCCTGGCCAGGGCCTCGGTTCCGGAATAACGCAGCAGGACCCGCCCGGTCTGGCCGAGTCGGTCCTCGGCGGCGCGCACGGCGCGCTGGATGGACGGAACCTCGGCAAAGGGCGTTTTGTGCGTGACCCGGACATTGACCAGCTTCTGGGGATACGGCGTCAACAGCCCGGCGATCTCGGAGATGGACCGCTGCCTCCCGACCATGATGCGCAACAGCTGCAGCGCGGCCAAAATTCCGTCGCCCGTGGTCGAGTGTTCCATGAAGACCAGATGGCCGGACTGCTCTCCTCCCAGAAGATACCCGCCTTTGCGCATTTCCTCAACGACATATCTGTCCCCGACCTTGGTCCGCACCAAGTGTCCGCCGTGCTCGCGCATGAAGACCTCAAGAGCCATGTTGCTCATGACCGTCGCCACCAAGGCGCCATGGGCCAAGGCGCCGCGATCCATCATCTCGGCCGCGCAGACGGCCATGATCTGGTCGCCGTCCAAGACCTGGCCGTGTTCGTCGACCACGATGAGCCGGTCGGCGTCGCCATCCAGGGCCAAGCCGATGTCCGCGCCCTCTTCCCGGACCCTGGCCGCCACCACTTCCGGATGCAGGGAGCCGCATCCCTTGTTGATGTTGAGCCCGTCGGGTTCGTCGCCCAGGGTGATGACCGTCGCGCCCAATTCCTCGAAAATGAGGGGGGCCACGCGGTAGGCCGCGCCGTTGGCGCAATCCAGGACAATCTTCAGACCGTCCAGGGTCATGCCCTGGGGAAAGCTGTGTTTGAGTTCAACGATATAGCGTCCCGGACTGTCCTGGATCTTGCGCGCCCGGCCAACCTGATCGTGGGCCGGATGATCCCACGCGAAGTCCGGGTTGGTGATCATGGCCGCGACCTCGTCCTCGACCTGATCGGCCAGCTTGAAGCCATTCTTGTCGAAAAACTTGATTCCGTTGTCCATGTACGGATTGTGCGACGCGGAAATGACCACGCCCAGATCCGCCCGCATGTTGCGGGTCAAAAAGCTGATGGCTGGCGTGGGCAGAGGGCCGACCAAAAAGACATCCATGCCCGCCGCGCAAAACCCGGAGGTCAGGGCGGACTCGAAGACATAACCGGAAAGCCGGGTATCCTTGCCAATGACCACCCGGTGACGCTTGGAGCCGTTCCTGAAATATTGCCCCGCCGCCAAGCCCAGGCGCAAGGCCAGTTCCGGCTGCATGGGGTAGGAATTGACCCGCCCGCGCAGCCCGTCCGTTCCGAATAATCGACCCATTCATCCTCCATTAGGGCAAAACGATTTCGCCACGCTGCACGAAAATCTGAAGTTCCTCGGGCCTGAGTTCAAGCACGCGCACGTCCTCGGGAAACTTGGGCAGGGGACGAACCACGCTTTGGCCCGGCAGGGGGTTCTCGCCAGGATCGAGCATCATGTGCAAACTGTCCCGCCAATCCTTGTCCTTGAGCAAACGGACCGGCATCTCCAATCTGGCCCGCACGAACTTGGGCTCGAAGGTATAGCTGAACCCTGGATGCTCCACGGGCTCGACGTTCATCTTGACCCAAAGTTCCTGGGTGATCAGTCCAAAAAGCAGTTCATAGCCCACCGAGGACACATTGGTCCGCACATCCTTGGGCAACAACAATTTGGCTCGCCCAACCGCGACCCGCTCGCCGTCGGCAGGCACCTGTACGCGCACGGTGAGGATCTTGTCCACTGCTTCCAGGGTGCTGGCGAAGCCGGTGATGGTGATCTGGTCCGGAACCACGGTCGCGTTGCGGACCTGCATGTCCTCGCCGGGCATGCCGGTCCAATCCAGACTGACCGGCACGCTCTTGGAAACCATCACATCCGCGCTCAGGTCAAGACGGGTCGGACTGATTTCCACCACTTCCACGGCCGAGGTCACGGCCATGCTCTCCGGAACCAGGGGAATGACATTGGATCCAGGCTGAATCTTGCCCAGATCCAGCTTGTACGCCAACCGGCTGGCGTTCAAGGAACGGACTTGGTTGCTCGTGCCGCGAATGCGGACCTGAATTTTACTCACCAAGCCGGAGGTGATTTCCATCTGCTGCGGCAGGTTGACGAACTCCAGGGGCACCTCAAGCCAAGTCTCGACCTTTTCCTGGCCGGCGACCATGTACCAGCAGACCAAGGCCAACAGCAGGGCCAGCACTCTGTATTGCCAATTATTCCACATTATTTTCTCAGCGCGGCGGTAAGAACCTTCTTGAGGCGAACCTCGTTCAGGCTGCTGGTCATGCGGCCGCCAACAGCCAGGGAAATACTGCCCCGTTCCTCGGACACGACCAGGGCCACGGCGTCGGTTTCCTCCGTCACGCCCAAGGCCGCGCGGTGCCGCGTGCCCAGGGACGCCTCGTGCTTGAGGCCCACGGCCAGGGGCAGGATGCAGGCGGCGGATTCGACCCTGCTGTCGCGGATGATCACGGCGCCGTCATGCAGGGGCGTGTCTGGATGAAAAATGGTCAGCAGCAGATCCTTGCTGAAGGCCGCGTGCAATTCGATGCCGCCGGAAACGACGTCCGCGAGCGGAATGTTGCGCTCGATGATGATCAGCGCGCCGGTCTTGTTCTTGGCCATCTGCACCAGGGCCAGGACCAATTCGTCCAGCACCCCGGACTGCACCGATTCCTTCTTGAAGATCGTGGTCGCGCCCATGACGGCCAGGGCCTTGCGGATGTCCCGACGGAACAGGATGATAACCACCAAAAAAATCGAGCCCAGAAAATTTCCAAGCAGCCAGTTGAGCGTATACAGCCCAAACTGACCGGCCGCGAAATAGGCCACGATGATCAAAAGCAACCCATAGATGACGGAAACGGCGCGGGTCCCCTTGATGAGCAGGATGATGCGAAAAAAGATGTAGCCCACGAGCAGCACATCCAAGATGTCCCGCCACGTGATCTGCAAATGTCCCAAGGTGAAACTCAACACCGTGATTCTCCCCGTTCCGCCGTCAAAGTCCGCGCCACGACCAGGGCGTCCCGAATTTCGCGCACTTCGTGGACCCGGTGGATGCGCACGCCCCGCCCATACAAGGTCACCGTGGCCGCCAAGGTGGCCGCGTTGCGCTCCCGGCCCTCCCGCCCAAGGAGGTCCCGCCAGAGGGATTTGTTGGACAGTCCCATGTACAATGGCCGCCCCAAGTCCCGGAACTCGTGGATGCGACGCAGGATTTCTAAATTATGCTCCAAGGTCTTGCCGAATCCAATGCCGGGATCGAGCACGATCCGATTCTCGGGCAACCCGGCCCCGACCAGACGATTCATCCGGACCTCGAAAAAACGCCGGATTTCACTGACCACGTCATCATACCGGGGCTCGATCTGCATGGTCCGGGGCGCGCCCTGACTGTGCATGAGCACATACCCAGGCTGAAACCCGGTCACGATATCCAGCAAACCAGGATCGGCGTCCGTGGCCGAAACATCGTTGACGACAAGCGCCCCGGCCTCCAGGCAGGCCTCGGCGACCTTGGCCTTGGTCGTGTCCACGGACAGGACCGCATCCGGCCGAGCCTCCAGAATGCCCCGCACCACGGGCAGCACGCGGGTCAATTCCTCCTCCGTCGAAATCGGAGCCGAAAAGGGACGCGTGCTTTCCCCGCCCACGTCGACCATGTCCGCGCCCAGATCCATGAGCCGCAGCCCGTTGGCCACGGCATCCTCGGTCTGGGCCGACAAACCTCCATCATAGAAGGAGTCCGGCGTGGCGTTCAGGATGCCCACAACAAAAAAGGGGGCCGGACCCAAAGTCCTCCCCCTGCATACTTCCCAGGAGACAAAATCACCGCTCTCCTGGCGCATGACTTATCTTCCTTCCCGGTCGCCGCCGTTTTCCTCGTCCAGCACGAAGCCTTCACCGGAAGTCTCGACGGGCCGGGAATCCGGAGCTTGGACGGACGCCTTTCTGGAGCCGTTGACCTGGCTTGGCCCCAGGTCCTCGCCATTGATGAGCTTGCCCACCTCGTCCCCGGTCAGGGTTTCGCGGTCGATAAGGGCCAGGGACAGCGTGTGCAGAAGATGGACGTTGTCCTGCAGGATGGTCTTGGCCCGGCCGTAGGCGTCGCTCAGAATCCGCTTCACTTCCAGATCGATAAGTTTGGCGGTTTCGTCGCTGTAGTCCTTGATGTGGGCCATGTCCCGCCCCAGGAAGACCTCGTCGTCCTTCTTGCCCAGGGCCATGGGACCGAATTCGTCGCTCATGCCCCACTCGCAGACCATGCGCTTGGCCATGGCCGTGGCGCGCTCGATGTCGTTGCCCGCGCCGGTGGTGATGGAGTTGAAGACAATTTCCTCGGCGGCCCGGCCGCCGAAGAGCACGGCCAGATTATTTTCCAGGTAGGTCTTGGAATAGGTGTGCCGGTCGTCCACGGGCAGTTGCATGGTCACGCCCAGGGCGCGGCCGCGAGGAATGATGGACACCTTGTGGATGGGATCGGTGCCCGGCAGGAACTTGGCGACCAGGGTGTGCCCGGCCTCGTGATAGGCCGTGGTCTTCTTTTCTTCGTCGCTCAGGATCATGGAGCGGCGCTCCTTGCCCATCATGACCTTGTCCTTGGCTTCCTC
>CAYLNA010000063.1:0-9503 GCA_964384665.1 uncultured Desulfovibrionaceae bacterium
TCGCGGTCAAGGAGAACAAATCGACCCCCTGGCTCATCCTCAAAATCCTGACCCTGGCCCTCAAGCCCCTGGCGTTTCTGGCCGGAGGCGCGAAACAGCCATGAACATCTGTTTTGTCAATTCCACCCGCAAATGGGGCGGTGTAAAAAGCTGGACCCTGGACGCGGCGGCGGGCCTCGTCGAACGCGGACACATCATCCAAGTCATCGGGCGTCCCGGTCCCTTCATCGACACGGCGCGCGCCCTGGGGCTTTCCGCGCAAAACGAACATTTCGGGCCGGATTTCAACCCCCTGCTCATCCATCGACTGCGCCATTTCTTTCGCGCGGCCCGCGTCGACGCGGTGGTGGTCAATGTCGGCAAGGACATGCGTTCCGCCGGCGTGGCGGCCAAAACGCTCGGCATCCCGGTGGTCCACCGCGTCGGTTTGGCCGGGGACATGCTCGACACATACAAGGTGCGCATCCTGCATAAATGGATTCGGCCCCGCATCCTAGTCCCCTGTGAGCAGATCAAACGGGGACTCCTGCGCGAACTTCCCTATCTCGGAGCGGAAGAAATCACGGTCATCCCAACCGGCAAGAAACCAGCGTCCACGCCTCCCGCCAATTCGCACAGACCCCCGCGCTGCATCTCCACCAGTCAGCTCAACGCCGACAAAGGCCACGCCGATGTCCTGGACGCCCTGGCCGAACTGGCTGGACGCGGAGTGAATTTGACCTACCATGTGGTCGGCGCGGGCCATATCGCCGAGCGCCTGCAAACCAAGGCCCTGGATCTCGGCCTCGGGGACCACGTGATCTGGCACGGCTTTCAAACCGACGTGCGCGCCCTGCTGCGTCAGGCCGATATTTTTCTTTTGCCGTCCCATCGTGAAGGGCTGCCCAACGCTCTGCTCGAAGCCATGGCCGAAGGCCTGATCTGCGTGGCCAGAGATGTCGGCGGCGTGGCCGAAGTTTGGCCCGCATCCGTCCCCCTGTTACCCCGGGACGCTCGCGGACCGGACATCGCCCGCGCCTTGGAAGACGTGGCCGGCCTCGACGCGACCGAACTTTTGGCGCGCAAGCGGCTCTTTTGGGAACATGCCCGCGCCAACTCCCTGGAGGTCATGGCCGAACGGCTGGAACGCTTTTTCCTCGACGCACGGGAGCACGCGCATGACGCCTGACACATGGAGCCTGCGCCTGCTGTTCCCACTGCTGGCCGCGTATTTCCTGACCCTGTGTTTCCAGCCCTCTTCCCTAGACGCGGCCAAGGCGATCATCGGCGCGTGGATCGTCCACGCGCTGTGGCGCGGAGTCCTGCGCCCAGCAATCCTCCTCGATCCGGCGTGCCTGGCCGTGGCCGGCTTTTGCGCCGTGGCCTTGGGCGCGGCGGTCCTGGGACACGGATCTCCGGGGGCAGCCCTCTCCATCCTGGGTTGGTTGCCGCCAATCATCCTCGGCATGGCCTTTGCCAAGCTCCGCCCAGAACGCCTGGAATCGGCCCTGATTCAGGGCGCGGGCATTCTAGCGGTCTACATGGCCCTGGCTCTGGGGTTGCCCCTGCTCGGAGTCTCCGCCCTGGGCGACATGCCCCTCTCTCCCACGGACCTGACCCTGACCTTCCGCAACCTGACCCGCACGGCCCTGTATCTCGCCCTGGGGGCCCTGTTTTGCGTGCACGCCTTACTGTCGTCCGCCACGATCCGCCTCCGCCTGTTGGCCTGGACGGCCCTGCCCGTGCTCGTCACCGGCTTGGTTCTGAGCGGCAAACGCATGACCCTAGCCGCGTTCGTGGGCGCGGCGGCCCTGTTGCTGCTTTGGCGCAAAAAATTTCTGGCCGTGGGAGTGGGCGCGATTCTGATTCCGGGGCTCATCCTGGCCAGCGGACTGACCGACCGCTTCGACCCGCGTCCGGAGCGGCT
Organism: uncultured Desulfovibrionaceae bacterium; assembly: GCA_964384665.1. GTDB lineage: Bacteria > Desulfobacterota > Desulfovibrionia > Desulfovibrionales > Desulfomicrobiaceae > Desulfomicrobium. The sequence goes on from CAYLNA010000063.1 coordinate 1,907, forward strand.
ACTCGGTTCCCAGGGCGTTGTCGAACGCACTGCGGTCTGGCACGCGGCCTGGGAACTGTTCCGCGAACATCCGCTGCTCGGCTCGGGATTCAAAGCGTTCAAGGAACAGGCCGCCCCCCTGGTCCGACAGTGGCGGGAAGCCAATCCCTCTCAGGCCATTCCCGAAAATCTGGAGGACGCCCACTACATTGTCCTGCATATCCTGGCCGAAAGCGGCCTCCTGGGATTGCTCTGCATGACGGTCCTTTTCGGCGCCCCCCTGCGTTCGGCGTGGCGAGCCCGCCACGCCATCCCCATGGCCTCGGGCCTGGGCGCGTCGGTGGTCCTCGTGCTGGGCCATATGCATCTGCACATGCATCTCTACTCCACCAATGTGCATGGCCTTGTCTTTCTGCTGCTGGGCTTTCTGCAAGGGCTTTCCTCGCGCCAGGAGGAGCCATGCGCGTGAAGCGTCTCGCCTATGTCGCCAAGTCCAAAATTCCATCGCGCCACGCCAACTCCGTGCAGGTCATGAACATGATCCGCGCTTTCGCCCCCCTGGTCGAAACGCTGGATGTCTATCTGCCCGGCGGCCTTGGTTCCCGCCTGCGACAATGGAGCGGCCGCCTTTTCGCCGCCTACGGCCACACCCAGCCCGCCAACGCCCGCTTTCATTTTTTGCCCGGCGGGCATTCCCCAGCCCGCTCCTTCGAAGCCATGGCTTTGCGGGCCCTCCAACCGGCGGATCTGACGTTCACCCGCAGCGCGCGCGTGGCCTTGGATTTGGCCGAGCATGGGCGTTCCGTTCTTTTCGAATCCCATGTCGTCACCCGCGACGCCGCGCAAGCGCCCCTGGACCGTCTTGCCAGGGCTCTGCGCATGGCTCCAGCCTCGGGCGTGGTGGGCATTTCCCAGGCCGTGACCGAGGCCTACGCCCGAGCCGGACTTCCCGCGTCGTGTCTGTTCACCGCTCCGGATGGCGTCGATCTGGACGCCTTCGCCCCTGGCCAGTCCGGAGCCTTGGCCCGCATGTTCGGACCGACCGTGCACGACCGCCCGGTGCTGCTCTACACCGGCTCCCTGAGTCCGGAAAAAGGCGCTGGCTTCCTGGCCCAGGCCGCATCCGATCTGGACGCGCACGTGGTCATCATCGGCGGCAAACAGGAGGAGCACGTCCGCCTCGGAAAAAAGCATCCCGGCCTGTTCGCCCATCCCTGCGTCCCGCACAAGGACATTCCCGCCCTCCTGCGCGACGCGGACATGCTGGTCATGCCCTATCTGCCCGACGGCGACCTGATTCCGTTCATGTCCCCTCTCAAGCTGTTCGAATACATGGCCGCGGGCAAGCCCATCCTCGCTGCGGACCTGCCGGTGCTGCGTCCACTCCTGCGCGACGGCGGCAATTGCCTGCTCTTCACGCCTGGTTCGACGCCGTCGCTGCGCCAGGCCATGGCTCGCCTGCGGGACATGACGCCGGAACAACTCGCGACCCTGCGCCAGGAGCAACTGGCCACGGCGACCGAGCACTCCTGGTCCGGGCGCGCCAAAAGCATTCTGGACTGGCGGCGCGGCCTCACGTATCCCGGCGGAACCCATGCAGCATAATCTCGGACCACAACTCGTCAAAGGCGGCTGGTGCCAAATCCTGGCGGTTCAGGACGACCCCACTCTCTGCGCCAAGGTGCTCGCGCCCAAACGGCGGTTCAAAGGAGAGCGCCCGGATCCCAACGCCATTGTCAGCGCCAAATACGGTATCCCGGATTTTCTCGAATACGAATGGGCTAACTACCAAAAAATCATGGCGGCATGTCCGCCGGACCTGCGCGCCCACTTCGTGGCCATCCACGGCGTCGAAAACGCCGCCGATGGCCGTCGGGCCCTGATCATGGACGTGGTGCGCGATGACTTGGGTGAAATCGCCCCCAACTTGGTCACCAATACCCGCCCCTTGAGCCCCGCGTTCTGGGCCACGCTGGACCGCATCCGACGCGAGGTCTTCCTGGCCCACGCCATCGACCATTTCGGCATCGTGCGCCGCAACATTCTGGTCAAAAGCCCCGACCATCCCGTGTTCATCGACTTCCAAACCGGCCGCGAACGATTTCGAGGTCAATTCTGGCTGCGCTGGCCTCTTTTCGTCCGCGCCAAAATCAACCGCTGTTTCCGAAAAATAAAAAAGGAAATGGGCCTCGCTCCAACGTCGTCCACCACACCATGAGCCTACCGAAAAACCATTCCCTGCAACTGTTGCGTCGCAGCCTCGTCTATTTCGCGCCGTACAAGCTCCTTATTGTCGCGGCCTTCGCCGCCCTGGGAGTTGTCGCTCTCAGCACGGCTGGAGCCGCCTATCTCGTGCAACCCGCCCTGGATGAGATATTCATCAAAAAAGACAAATCCGCCCTCATGTTCGTCCCCCTGCTCCTGATCGGGGTCTTTCTCGCCAAGGGCGTCGGGCTTTTCATTCAGAAATTCCTCATGTCCTACTGCGGACTCAAGGTGCTGGAGCGGCTGCGGTACGAACTGTACGCCAAGATCATCTGTCTACCGGTGGATTTTTTCGGTGAAACGCGTGTCGGCATGCTCATGGCGCGCATCATCAGCGACGTGAATCTGATCAGCTCGAGCCTGCCGGAACTGATCCGCATCATCCAGCACAGTCTGACCATGATCGGACTCATCGGCATGGTCATCTACCGCGACGCCAAGCTCGCCTTCTGGGCCTGCTTGGTCTTCCCCTTGGCCGTCTACCCGGTCGTCTATTTCGGACGCAAACTGCGCAAGGTCGGCCGCACGTACCAATCCAAAATCGCGGACATCTCGTCGCACCTGCAGGAGACCTTCAACGGCCTGCGCGTGGTCAAGGCCTTCGCCACGGAAGAACTGGAAAAAGAGAAATTCGCCCAGGCCAGCGCCAAGCTGGTCAAAATCGGCGTCAAGGGCAAGGTCTACAATCAGCTGTCCTCGCCCATCATGGAACTCATCGGGGCTGTGGGCGCGGGACTGGTCATCTGGTACGGAGGCAACGAAGTCATCGCCGGCAACCGCACGCCAGGCGAATTCTTCTCATTCATGACCGCCCTGGTCATGCTGTACGACCCGTTCAAATCCATCAGCCAGGCCAACAACACCATCCAGCAGGCCCTGGCCGGAGCGGAGCGGGTTTTTGAAATCCTGGATTCCGAGGAACTCCGCCAGGAAACCGGCGGCGATCAGGCCTACCTCCCTCCATTCACGTCCCTTTCGTTTCGCGACATCACCTTTCGCTATCCCGGCGTCTCCGAACCAGCGCTCAAGAACATCACCCTCGACATCCGCGCCGGAGAACGGGTGGCTCTTGTCGGCCAAAGCGGCTCGGGCAAGACCACCCTGGGGCATCTCATCCCCCGCTTCCACGATTGCACGCAGGGGCAAATCCTGCTCAACGGCCGCCCGCTGACCGACTACAGCCTGCCGAGCCTGCGCGCCAACATCGGCATTGTTTCCCAGGAGCCGTTCCTGTTCAATCTCTCAGTGCGGGACAACATCGCCTACGGCCAACCGGCAATTGAACCCGCCAAAATCGAGGGCGCGGCCAAAGCGGCCTATGCCCACGACTTCATCATGGAACTGCCCCAGGGATACGAGACCATTGTCGGTGAAAAGGGCGTTAAACTGTCCGGAGGACAAAAACAGCGCCTGACAATCGCCCGCGCCATCATCAAGAATCCATCGCTTCTGATCCTGGACGAGGCGACCTCGGCCCTGGACACGCAGTCCGAACGCATTGTCCAGCAAGCCCTGGAAAATCTCATGCGGAACCGAACGAGCATCATCATCGCGCACCGGCTCTCGACCATTCTCGACGCCGACCGCATCGTGGTCATGAACAAGGGAGAAATCCTCGCCATCGGCGATCACGCGCGGCTGATGCAGTCTTGCCCAACCTACCAGAATCTATATCACCTGCAATTCTCTGGGGCCGACCAATAACGCGGTCAACACGCCCCCCGGCAGCGGAAAACCTCCCCCGGGGTTTTGAGCAATATATAGATATCAAACCATACCGACCAGTTGCGGACATAATAGGCATCCAGCCGGACCCGCTCGGCATAGGTGGTGTCGCTGCGGCCGGAAATCTGCCACCATCCGGTCAGCCCTGGCCTGACCTTTTTATACAATTCAAACCCGCCTTCGTACTTCTCCACCTCGTCCCAGACAATGGGACGGGGTCCGACCAGGCTCAAATCTCCACGAATGACATTCCAGAGTTGCGGCAACTCATCCAGGCTGGTCTTACGTAAAAAGCGTCCAAGTCGGGTGATACGCGGGTCATGGGCCAGTTTGTGATTGGCGTCCCACTCCGCACGCAAAACAGGATCATGGGCCAGGCATTCCCGCAAAACGGTATCCGCGTCGCGCACCATGGTCCTGAACTTGAGGATCGAGATGTCCCGCCCCCCGAGGCCGATCCGATCGTGCCGAAACAAGACCGGCCCGGCGGAGTCGATTTTGACGAGCAGAGCGATGAGCCCCAGCAAAGGCAACAGCAGGGGCAAAAAAAGCGCGATCATCGCCAATTCCATGGCTCGCTTGACCAACTTCCGCCTTGGGTCGAGCAATTTCTGCCGCACTTCGAGTCCAATGATTCCGGCCATGTCAAAGGCCGAGACCCACAACGAGGAAGCCCCGAACAAGTCTGGAACGATGATCAGCCGCCGAAAAGCCGCAGCTGGCCCTTCCAGAACCTCCACAAGCCGGGAAGGCGAAATACCCGGCATGGCCACGATGGCCACGGCGTCACGATACTGGACGGCGAGAGTGGGCGCCTCGGCAAGGGCCCCTCGAACGAGAATGCCATCGATGGTCCGCCCCTGTTTGTCCGCGTCGTCATCCAGAAACGCAACAGCCCTGAGTCCAAGACGATGGTTGCGGGACAACACCGCGACCACGGCGCGGCCCGTGTCCCCCGCCCCCATAATCACGGCGGGATAACCCCACGAATCGCCACGGAACGCAATCCGACGCAGCATCGACCGGAACAGGGGCAGGGCCGCCAGCGCTCCGATCCAGGCCATGAAAAAAATACCGCGAGAGTACAGCGCCCCCTGTTTGGCGACAAAAATCCCGCCCGCCAACGTCAGGAACGTCACCGAAACGCTCTGGGTGATTTTCTTCAGCTCTTCCGGCGGACTGAGCATGATTCCGGGATACAGGCCAACCAAGGCCTTGGCGGCGATGAACAAAAACAGGCAGGGCGCGAGACGCCAGTACAGCTCGATACTCAGGCTCTCATCGACAAGACAGCGCTGCACCCAGACACTCCCAACGCAGACCACGAAAAGAGCCAGCAAATCGGAAAGAATCAAGAAGAGCGGCATTCCGCTAAAACCACGAAACATTGAATCGAATTTCATGACATCCCACGTTGGGTTCTGGCATTCACGGAGTCACGCGTTCCAGCTCCGCGCGAGAGGACGCGCGCGCGTCCTCGATCAGGTCACGCATTGCCCGCCCGAACCGCTCCACGCCGAACCGCGTCGCATGCCGCCGGATATCTTCCGGGACAAAGGAGTGCTCCATCACCTCGAACCGGCGCACCGCGTCGGCCAGGGACTCTACCGTCTGCTCGGAGAAAAAAAGTCCTGTTCGCCCATCGACCACGGTTTCCACCGCGCCTCCCCGACCGTACGCGATGACGGGCCGGCCCGAGGCCATGGCTTCGACGGGCACAAGGCCAAAGTCCTCTTCGCCCGGAAAGACAAGAGCCCGGCAACGAGCGTACCGCTCGCGCACAGCCTCGAAAGGCTGCCAACCCAGAAATTCGACGGAGGGTCCAGCAATCTTACGCAAAGCTCCCATCTCCTCGCCCTCGCCGAGAATGACCAATCGCCTGCCCATCCGCGTGAACGCCTTCACCGCGAGATCCGCGCGTTTGTAGCGGACAAGCTGGCCGACCATCAGATAAAAGTCATCGCGCTGGTCCGCGATGTGGAAGGACTCCGTGTCCACGGGAGGATGGATCACGACCGAGTCCCGCCTGTAATGCTTGGCGATGCGCCGGGCGACATTGGCGGAATTGGCGATGAAACGGTCGACCCGGTCGGCGCTGAGTCGGTCCCACATCCGCAGATAATGCAGAGCCGGAGCCATCAGAACGCGCTTCACGGAACCGCTTCCAGCCGTGTAGTCGTGCGTCATGTCCCAGAGATAGCGCATCGGGGTATGACAATAACACAGGTGGATGGTCCTGGCATCGGTGATGACGCCCTTGGTCGGACCCGATTCGCTGGATATGACCAGATCGTACCCGCGCAGGTCGAACTGTTCCAAGGCCAGGGGCATCAGCGGCAGATAATATTGATAGCAGCGCTTGGCCCAGGGCAGGGCATTCACGAACGAAGTCGTGATGCTCCGCGTCGCCAATTCCGGGCTCAGACGGGCCGGGTCAAGGACGTGGGTAAAAAGATCGGCCCGGGGGAAAAGACGGCACAATTCCTCGACCACCTTTTCTCCTCCGCGCTGGGCCACGAACCAGTAATGCACGATGGCGATCTTCACGACGCCTTCCTCCTCGCCGCGCGCGCGACAAGATCGAAGCGCCAGGCGTCACGCGTGCCGACCCAAACCGCTTTCGCGAGATCGAAACGTCGCCCCATCAAGCCTCGCGCGGCCAGAAGCGCGTTGTAGAGCAGAGCCGAGACGAGGAAGGGGCGAATCCATTTCCGCGCGAACACAATGCGCGACCGCGCCGACCAGTATTCGGCCAGGGCGCTCCGGGCGCACCCGACTCCCATGCCCGTCGCGCCGCCGTGCTTGTGCTCGACGACAATTCCCGACGCGTGGACGATATTCGGAAAAGCACCGCGCGCCCGTCGGTACGCATGGACCAGATCCAATTCCTCGAAATACAGAAAATACTCTTCCGAAAAACCGCCCACGGCCTCGAACACCACGCGTGAAAAACCCAAAAAGCATCCCTCGACATAGACTTGACCTTTGTTTCCCGCCCAATCCCCCTCCAGGGGGCGGCGCAGACAGAGCCAGGGGAGAAAGCGCGACGCGCCCACGCGACGCTGACCGTTTTCAATCAACGTGACGGCGACAAGCGAGTTCATGTCGACCTCGGCCATCTCGAACCGATGCACGGTGATGTCGCTGTTGACGGCAAAGGCCACGCCCACGCCCTGCTCCGCGAACAAAAAACGCAGGCCGACGTTCATGCCCGGCCCATAGCCCCGATTCTCCGGCAAGCCGATAAAAAAGCACGAACCCGAAATCTCCCGCCGCAGCGCGGCCACTCCCTCCCGCGCCCGATGGGCATGGTCCTCGGTGGAAAAATTGTCGACCACCACGAGCACGGCTCCCGCCGCCCGCATGGCGATGGAGCGGCAGGCCGCCAGCGCCATGTCCGGCGGACCGTAATTGAGCACCACGAATCCGACAGTCATGAACGCCCAGCCTTGCCCGGGCCAGATTTCCCGACGCCAATACCGCGCGGGAGGGCGCTCCAGGGCATCCCGTCCACATCCATCATGAATGCGACGCAGGCGCCGCTTCTCCGGGCAGTATAACGGAGCGTCCCCTGCCTCGCGGCTTGAGGGCGAGCATCGGCTTCTCCACGCAGTGCCATGAGACAACC
>CAYLNA010000064.1:0-9378 GCA_964384665.1 uncultured Desulfovibrionaceae bacterium
TATTTTCGCTGAATTGACGTGAAGTTCTTTACAACGTCGGATCAACGTGACTATGAGCACCGTCTCTCGCGTGAGCGGACTTGAGCCTTGATCCCGCCCGGATTTCGTCCGGCGTCGGTTCCTCGCCATCTCGTCTTGGAGATTTCCTTTCCACCGGCATGCCCGGCCTTCGATTGCACATCACGCCAGTCGTTGATTTTCCTTGAACCACAGGATTTTTTGTGGATTTTTCCTCTTTTTCCCTGGACCGGCGGATTCTCGTCGGCGTCCGTGACTGCGGCTATTCGTCTCCCACTCCCATTCAGATTCAGGCCATCCCCCCGGTTTTATCCGGACGGGACGTGCTGGGCCTGGCCCAGACCGGAACCGGCAAGACGGCGGCCTTCGCCCTTCCTCTGTTGCAGGGGCTCATCGCCGCCGACGCCGAGCCGCGCGGCCCGATTCGGGTTCTGGTCCTGGCTCCCACGCGGGAGTTGGCCCTGCAGATTCACGACAGTTTTATCGCCTTGGGCAAGCAGACCGGCATCCGCTGCGCCGTGGTCTTCGGCGGCGTCGGCGAAACCCCGCAGGTCAAGGCCGCCCGGCAAGCCACGGTCCTGGTCGCATGTCCTGGCCGTTTGTTGGACCTGGCCAATCGGGGCTTGGTCGATTTGTCCCATGTGCGGGCCTTGGTCCTCGACGAGGCCGATCACATGTTCGACATGGGATTCGTGCCCGATGTGCGCCGGATCATGGCCAAGTTGCCGGCCGTCCGACAGAACCTGCTTTTTTCCGCGACCATGCCGACCGAGATCCGCAAGATGGCCGATCAGGTCCTGGTGAACCCGGTCGTGGTGCAGGTGGCCAACACGGCCCCGGCCGAAACGATCCGCCACGCGCTCTACCCGGTCGCTCCGGGGCAGAAAGTGGCCCTGCTCGAAGCCCTGCTGGCCACCGAGAGCCACGACTGCGCCCTCATTTTTACCCGTACCAAGCACCGGGCCAAGAGCTTGGCGCGTAAGCTGGAGCAGAAGGGCTGGTTGGCCACGTCCCTGCAGGGGAATTTGTCGCAGACGAGGCGGCAGGAGGCTTTGGACGGCTTTCGCACCGGCAAATACCGGATCATGGTCGCCACGGATATCGCGGCGCGGGGCATCGATTGTTCGCGGGTCACGCATGTCATCAATTTTGACGTGCCGGACACGGCCGAGAACTACACGCACCGCATTGGGCGCACGGGTCGGGCGGACAGGAGCGGTCAGGCCATGACCCTGGTCACGCCCGAAGATGGCGGTCAGATCCGGCTCATCGAGCGCGTTCTGCGGGCATCGTTGGAGCGGATCAAGTTGGCTGGATTTATCTATCAGGATGGCCAGGGTGCGCAGTCCGACTCCGCCTTCGAGGAGCCGCGCCCGCCGCGCGAGCCTCGGCGTGGACCGGCCAGAGCGCCCAGGGCGGCGGCTCCGCGCGGGGGACGCGTGGAACGCCAGGAGCCTGGGGCCGCGCGTCCTGCCCAGGACCGGCGTCGGAGTGGCGGCCGTTCCGACTCGGGTGGCAACGTGTTCGGCATGGGGCGGGCTGGCCGGGTGTAAACCGACTCGGACCGCCCTGCGTCACGAACTTTCGAGAAAGGCCGCGCTTATTGCGCGGCCTTTCTGATTTCAGCCGCCTGATGTTGGAATTCGTCGGCCCCGGCCTCGTCTCCGGATTCCCGGAGGATCGCGGCCAGGGTGTCCAGGGCCTGGGCCACGGACGGGTGGTTCGCGCCGAACAGTTTCTTGCGCAGGCCGATGCTGCGCAGCAGCAGGTCCTGGGCCTCTTCCTGGTTGCCGAGTTTGTGCAGCACGATCCCAAGATTTTGCTGCAACAGGGCCACGCTGGCGTGCTCGCCCAGGCGGGATTCGCTGATCCGCAGTGCGCGCTCGTAGAGCGGTCTGGCCTGTTCGTTGCGTCCTTGGGCGTAATACACGCCAGCCAGATTGGCGGCGGAAATGGCGATGTCGATGTGGTCGGGAATCAGTCCTTTTTCGCGCAGATCCAGGGCGCGGGCGAAATAAACCTCCGCTTCCTGTTGGTGCTGCTGGGCCTTGGCCACGGCTCCGAGGGCGCTCAGGGGGATGGCTTGGCGGACGTTGGCCGGACCATAGGCCTGCTCGCCGATCTCGACCGCGCGCCGGGCCAGGGGCTCGGCCTCGGCGGCCTTGCCTTGGGCCAGAAGCACGTCGCTCAGGGCGACGAGGGTGGTGACGAGCCAGGGATGATTGGCCCCCAGGGCCTGCTCCTTGATGCCCAAGGAGCGTTCCAGCAGGGTCTGGGCCTCGGGCAGGCGGCCCCGGGCTTGGTCGACTCCCGCCAGGATATCCAGGGTCTTGCCGACGAGGGCGTGTTCCGGTCCAAAGGCCCGCTCGCGGGCGGCCAGGGAGCGTTTCAAGAGGGGTTCGGCCTGATCGAGAAGGTTCTTGCGGTAGTAGAGTTCGCCCAGGTTGTGCAGGGTGTCGGCCAAGTCCGTGCTGTCCGGGTCGAGTTCGGCCTCGCGGATGTTCAGGGCGCGGATGAAATAGTCCTCGGCCTCGGCTGGGTGGTCCTTGGCCACGGCCAGCTCGCCCAGGTTGCCCAGGGTCGTGGCCACGTCCGGATGATTCGCTCCGAGGAGTTTTTCGCGCAGTTCCAGGGCCCGTTTCAGGGGCGCCTCGGCTTCGTCGTATTGGCCCAGGGCCGTGTGGGTCACGCCCAGATTGTTGAGGGACGTGGCCAGGTCCACGTTTTCACGGGGCGCGAAGCCGTACGCCAGATCCACGGCCTGACGGGCCACGGCGAGGGCTTGTTCGTAATCGCCCCGAGTATGGAGAGAGATGAATTCCTGGTTCAGGGCGTACCAGCGCGGATGGAGATCGGGCCCGGCTTTGACTCGGGGAGAGCAGGCTCCGAGCAGGACAAGGACAAGGACGGTGATGATGCGTGCGTTCATGGTCGGACTCCCGGAGGTTATGGCGGGGCTGGCCCGCCGGAATGCGTGCCTACTTTTGAACCGAGTTGGCGCAATGATCAAGCCCGGACCGCGCGGGCGCGGCCTTCAGCCCCTGGCCCGAGCCGGTCCCAGGCCGGACACGAGCCAGTCAATGGAGTGGCCGGTGCGTTGGCCGGTCTGGAGGAGCCAGTCCGCGGGCACGCGTTCGTTTTTGCGGGCATTGGAGATGGCGGCCGCCGAGACGTTGAGGAATGCGGCCAGCTCCCGATCCGTGCGCGCCTTCGCGGCGGCCTTGAGTCTCTCGATGACCGGTCCGGCTTGGCGCAGGGCCACCTGATCGGAAATGTCGCGGATCACGACATACATGCGCGCTTCGCCGGACACGACATCGTTGAAGACCAGGCGCATGGCCGCCGTGGAATAGGCGGAGGAGTGGTCGCGGAGGCGGCATTCCAGTTGCCATTCCCGTTGCTGGCCCAGCACCCGTTGCATGGCCTGCTGGACCAGGGGCAGGTCCTCGGGGTGGAGGAGGTCGAGAATGGTGCGCATGTCCAGGCTGTAGGCGTCCTGGATGTCGGCGCGACCGAAAATGGAAGGGCCCTGGGTTTGGGGAAAGCGCCGCAGAATGCGGCCTTGGTCGTCCATGACCGCGACGATTTCGGTCTCGGAAGCGCGCAATTCCTCCATGAATGCGTTCTCGCGCAGAACCTTGGCGGTGATGTCCCGACAGATCCCGAGCAATCCGATAACCTCCTGATGGTCGTCGTCGAAGATCGGGCGACGGATGACCCGGTGCCAGATGTCGGGGTTGGCGAGGTGCGGCACGGCCGGGTGGAGGAGTTCCTGTTTTTCCTCGAAAACCCGCAGCGCGGCCTCGGCCAGGATGCGGGCCTGGGGCGCGGGCAGGAAGTCGTATTCCGAATGACCGATGACCGCGTCGCGGCCAAGTCCATGAGCCTCCAGATATTTGTCGTTGGCGGCCGCGATGCGGTGATCCCGCCCGCAGACCCAGGCCATGTCCGGCAGGGCGTTGACGATGCTGGAGAAATCGCGGGCCAGCTTGGCCGAGAAGCGGAACATGCGCTGCTCGAAATAGCCGCTGTAGGCTCGAACCTGGCCGTTCTTGTCCCGGATGGATTCGGCGCTGTACCACAGCGTCAGGGGCGAACCGTCCTTGCGGCGCAGGGTGACCTGGCCATTCTCGACCTCGGTCCGCGCCAGGAGCTGGGACACGATGCGCGTTCTGGATCGTGGGCTGAAATAGAACTGTCGCGCGTCGCGGCCGACCAATTCGTCCTGGGTGAAGCCGCACATGGCGCAGAGTTCCGGGCTGACCGCCTGGATGACGCCCGCAGGGCCGATAGTGAAGCCCATCCCGTGTTCCCGACCCGCGTCCAGGCTCCCCCAGACCAGGACGATGCTGCCCTCGCGGTCGGGTATTTCAACGTATTTCCAGGCGACAGTGCGCGCGCCGGAGCCGTCCGGAAGGTTGATGCGCAGGCGGAGTTCGCCCATGGCCGGACAGTGCGGATCGTCGAGGAGTTTCCGCGCCGCGGGTTCTTCGTCTTCGTCCAGATAGAGAAATATGGTCGCGTCGAGGAGGTCCGCGCCGCGCACGCCGCGCAGCCGGCAATACGCGGCGTTGGCGTGGAGAATGCGGCCGTCCCGGCCCAGGATGAGGGCCAATTCCGACATGGCGTCCAATTTGGCGGCGTAGAAATGGATCAGTTCCGAGTCGGGCATGGATTCACCATTGCTGAATATGTGGGCGAGGAATTCATGAAATATGAATAATTTTATGACCTACATTCATTGACGATAAATTTTTTCCTGGTACACTTCCCGCGCCCTGTCAACGGCGGGGCCACTTCGAGAACTCGGGAGGAAGAGAATCGTGAAACGTGGACTTATCGTAATGATGTGTTTGTTGTGCCCGATGCAAATCTGGGCCGCCGGGTATGGCGTGTACGAGTGGAGCGCGCGGGGCAACGCCCTGGGCGGGGCCATGGTCGCCCGGGACGCCGACCCCTCGGCCGTGGCCTATAATCCGGCCGCCATCACCGATCTGCCGGGCGACCAGCTCCAGATCGGCATGACCGCCATCGCCCCCACGGCGACCATGGATGTCGTGGACCCGGCCTTGGACGACATGGACATGGCGGATTCGATCTGGTCCCTGCCGACAGCGTATTACACCCGTCAGTTGTCGGATCATTACTGGTTCGGCTTGGGCATGTTCTCGCGGGTCGGCCTGGGCACGGAATACGAAGACGAGGACTCCTGGGTCGGGCGCTACAACTGTTCCTACGCGGCCATCAAATCCCTTTCCATCACGCCGGCCATGGCCCTGAAGTTTTCCGACGCCTTTTCCCTGGCCGTGGGCCTGGACGCGACCTACCTGGATTTTGGGTACAACACGACCATCGACCCGACTCGCGTCAATGACCCACGAACCACGGCCACGGATATGCATCAGGAGATTTCGGCCGACGGCTGGGCGTATGGCATGAGCCTTGGCGCGCGCTACCGTCCCTTCGACTGGCTGGCGTTCGGCATTCTGTGGCGGAGCGAGATCCAGCTTGAAGTCGACGGCGACGTGGACTTCAGCCAGAAGGGTTTGATCAACCCCAGCGCGGTGGGCCTGTACGACACTGGCGTCAGCGGGACCGAGCCCGTGCCCGAGTCCGTGACCATGGGCGTCATGGTCAAGCCCATGGATCGCCTGAGCCTGGAGTTTGACGCCGCGTGGACCAAGTGGAGTTCCTACGAGACTCTGGTCATCAATTACGACGACCCGCTTTTTGGCGTCCTGGGCAAGGCCGAGGCGGACAAGAATTGGACGAATACTTGGCGGTTCGAGTTCGGCGCCGAGTACGCCCTGACCGACGCCCTTGATCTGCGCGCCGGCTATGTCTACGACCAGTCGCCGGTCAATGACGAGCACGAGGATTTCGCCGTACCGTGCACGGACCGTCAGATCGTGACCATGGGCGTTGGCTGGGACGTGACCGAGTCCTGGACCGTGGACGCATCTTATGGATATCTTTGGATGACGGATCGGGATTACGCAGCCCGGGCGGGCGGGATAGTGGCGTTGAGCCGGGACGATGCCCATGCCCACATGGCCGGGATGAGCGTGACCTACCGCTTCTGACGCATCGGCCGCGCGGTGGTCGCCGCCGCGCGGCGCGTTGTCAGGCGAACGAGAGCGATGTGTTCATTTGGTCCAGCACGTCCCGCTCCACGGCCGCCGTGTCGACCCGCGACACATCGAGCATGTTTCCTTCCAGCCAGTAGCCCTCGGGCGTGGGCGTGGCCGCGTATCCCATGCCTTCGTTCAGGTGTCGGGCGTAGCGCAGCAGGGAGTGCAGGAGTCGAGCCTCGGGCGTCAGGGCGGGGGAGCGGAGATGGTAGGTGCTCAGGATGTCCATGAAATACTCCGGGAAGCCCCAGCGGCGCGTCAATTCGGCGCCGAGCTGACAATGGTCGAAGCCATCGAAGAGGGCGTGTTCCCGTGAGAAAAGCTCCGGCAGGTCCCGGCCGTGGTCGTCGCGCGCGAAGGTGGAGAAGGTTGGCGCGTAGTTGGCGACAAGCACCGGAAATCCGATGAGGTGCACGAGCCCCAGGGGATAGACGGACGCGACCATGTCCACGGGCAGATTGAGGAGTTGCGGGCAATCCGGAACGAGACGCTGCATGGTCAGGGCCGTGGCCAGGCACTGGGTCCAGATTTCCCGCAGGAGGCGGTTGACCTCGGCGCGGTCGGCGCGAAAGGCCAATTCCAGCACGACGTGGAAGATGACGCGCCGGACTTCCCGCAGCCCAAGCCGGGCCACGGCTAGGCGCAGATCGACGATTTCCTTGATTCCGCCGTGCATGGCCGAATTGGCGCGGGCGAAGATGGCTCCGTAGATGGCGGGGTCCAGCTCGGCGGCGCGGGCGATCGCGCTTAGATCCGGGTCGGACGCGTTGACCAGCTTGATCAGCTCCATGCCGATCGGCTTGATGCCGGGAATCGCGAAGTCGAGCTGGTTGAGGCGTTTGGCTGTCTGCATGACGGTTATATCCGGGGCTTTTGGGTGCGAGAGTCTTGGTTCAATACCCCGCTAGAACGAAAGCGGCAAGGCTTATCGGACGAATTGGATTCAGTCGGAAGCGGCGCGATGGGCCTGGGCGATGCGTTCGTTCAGGTCGGGATGCGTGGACAGGAAGGTGGGCAGGTCGGTGGAGACCGTGGCGTTGGTTGAACTGTCGCGCAGGGTCTCCAGGGCCCTGGCCAGGAGGTCGGGGGAGAGCTGGTTGGCCCGCAGCATGCGGAGGGCGTAGGCATCGGCCTCCCGCTCCATGTCCCGGGAGTAGGTCAGTTCCAGCAGGCCCGAGGCGTGTGAGGCCAGATCGGAAAAATCTCCGGTCAGGGCCGCCACGGTCAGGGACACGCCCACGCCTTGCAGCAGGCGGCGCATGCCGTGGCGCAGGGCCACGTGTCCGAGTTCGTGGGTCAGCACGGCCGTGATTTCGCCGTCATCGCGGGCCGCGCGGACCAGGGCGTCGGTCACGACGATGTCTCCGGAGGGCAGGGCGAAGGCGTTGGGCGGGTCGCCGAGATCGCGGAAATGCAGGGTCCAGGTCGGAGCCGGAGCGTTTGGGGGGGTCAGGCGGGCAAGGGACTGGCGGATGGCGTTTTGCCTGGCCACGGGCAGGGCGCTTGGCCGGGCGTGGACCCGGTCCAGGAGATCCAGGGCCGAATGACCGAGTTGTCGGTTCCATTCTTCCGGCACAAGCCAGGCCGCCCTTTCCGCGCCCCACGGCAACCCCCAGAAATATCCGCCCACGACGAGCAGGACCGTCACGGCCAGGGCGGTTAGGGCCATGCCCCAGGTCCGCTCCAGGCTGGGGACCAGGCCGGGCCGGGCCTGAACTCGGAGCAGGGCTTCCAGCCCGGCGTGGTCGCGCACCTCGCAGAAGGACCCGTCGGGCAGGTCGATGCGGCGGGGGGCAGAGCCCAGGGGCTGGTCCACGCGGATCGCGTCTAGGGGATAGGTCCGCTGACCGTCCTGGAATCGGACCAGGAATTGGTCCTGGTCGCGCAGCAGGACCGCCTCGGTGCGTCGGGACGTGCGGCCGTCGAACCAGGATGCGGGGACTGGGCGGTTAGAGTCCAAGGTCCATGTCCAGGATGTCGGTCAATTCCTCGCCCAGGGCTCGTTGCTCTTCCCGGCGTTCAGCCACGAAATCGTCGATGCTTCCGGTTGGATAAAGCAGCAGATGCTCGATCCGGTAGCGGGTCAGGGCGACCTGCAGCACCGGCAGATAGAGACCCAGGGTGAGCAGGGTGGGCAGACTGTGCTTGGCCAGAACCCAGAGCATGCCCCGCGTCCGCATGTCCGAGGACAGTCCATGGTGGCCGAGCAGGAGGTTGTCGCAGAGATGGTTGCGGATGCGCACGTTGACATAAGCGAAGAAGATCAGGGGCAGGACGAGATAGACGCCCGCGGCCAATCCCACCACGGCCGCCTTGAGCGCGTTCACGCTTGCGTCCGGTTCGGCCATGCCGTTCATCGCGGTCACGATCATGACCGCCACGGAGCCCGCGACAAGAATGAAGGGGATGACGAAGGGCTCGTAATAGCCGCGTAAGTCCGGGTCGAGATTGAAGCTTTTGCCGCCAAAGGACAGGTTGTTGAAGATGTATTTATGCCAGCGCCGGATGGAGGCGGGCAGGGTCAGGCCCAGGGTCAGGATGTTGAGCAGGCCCCAGCCGTAGACGACGGCGAAGGACTCCTTCAGGCTCGCGGTGAAGGTGAAATGAACCCCGCGCCAGCTGGTGTTGGCGGCCTTGAAGCGCAGACTGGTTCGCACCGCCCAGGGAATGGCCACGAGAAAGACGGGCAGGAAGAGGAGGCTGTACAGCGGGGCGAATTGCGCGACCGCATTGAAGCCGACCACGATCAGCACGGCCAGGATGCGTCCCTTGAGAATGGCCGCGGGCTGGCCATGGTAGCTGAACGGCGAGTCGGCCAGGAAGGTGTGGGCGCAGAAGTAGCGCTCCCTGCGAACCTTGGCCCATGCGGAATAGATGCCCAAGGTGATGATGGACAGCAGCAGGTTGACGATCCAGATCCGAAAATATTCTCCGCCTGTTCCAACAAACTGAAATCGTTGCGGGCGAGGATTGACGAAGAACGCGGGATGGTCGGGACGAAACGGCATGGGTGCTCCGGATTTTGGCGACTGCGTGCGTTTTGGCCGCGCTGAGTGTTTTGATGCGTTGATACCCTCGGCCTAGCCTATCCGGGTGCATGTCGCAACGCCGCCGGTCTGGCGCGCGCTGTTTTCTTGGATCGTGACGCGGACGGCCGACGTGTCTGGCGCGGGACATGTGAAATGCTTCTCCATGATTGCACGGCTTCGCGCCTTGGCATACTTACCGG
>CAYLNA010000065.1:0-9031 GCA_964384665.1 uncultured Desulfovibrionaceae bacterium
CCGACCAGGGCGGCGAGGCGGGTTCTGGCCGCGGACAGCAGGGGCGGGCGGTGGTTCGCGCCGTGGGCGTCGGAGGCGACGATGTGCGCGGTCCGGGCCTGGACCAGGGTTTCGGCGCAGCGGCGGCAGGCCTCGCCGAAATCGCCGAGCAGGCTTTGGGCCGTGATCTGGGTCATGATTCCGGCCGCGGCCAGGGGCAGGAGCAGGTCCGGATCGCGCTGCACGCAGTCGTGGCGTTCGGGGTGGGCCAGGATGGGCCGGTAGCCCAAAAGGCGCAGTTCGAAGAGCATGTCCTTGACGGTCGGGGGAAAGACCTGGGGCAGCTCGATCAGGACATGGCGCGAGCCGTTGAGGGTCAGCGTCGGCTCGGCCCGCAGCAGGACGCGCAGATCCGGGACCAGATGGATTTCCGCGCCCGGATGGAGGGCGAGATCGATCCCGGCCGCGTCCAGGGCGGCGCGTAGGGCGGCGATGCGCGCGTCCCGGCCCGCGCGTCGGGACGCGGAGCCGCGCGCCCCGTCCAGGAAGTGCGGGGTGGCCACGAGGCCCGTGATCCCGTCCCGCGCGGCCAGGCGGCACATCCGCGTCGCCTCGTCCAGGGATCCCGGCCCGTCGTCGATGCCGGGAAGGATATGGCAATGGAGATCGATCATGCGCGGGCGCCGTGCTTCTTCTTTCCGTCCTCGCCGTAGTAATAGTAGTACGAGTACTGGTAATAGTACGCGCCCTCCTTGGTCATGTCGACGCTGTTCAGGGCGACGCCGAAAATCCGCGCGTTGATTTTCTGCAACGCGTCGATGGCGGTGCGCGCGATTTCCTTGGGCGTGTCGAAGGCGCGGGTCACGAGGACCACGCCGTCCGCGTGCTGGGCCAGGATGGCGGCGTCGGTCACGGCCGTGACCGGAGGCGTGTCGATGATGATGCGCTCGAAACGCTCCCGCAGCGCGTCGATGACCTCGGGCATGCGCTGGGAGCCGAGGAGTTCGGCCGGATTGGGCGGGATGAGTCCGGCGGTGATCACGGACAGATTGGGAATCGAGGTCTCTTGGATCATGTCCAGGGTGGACTCCGCGCCGGACAGGATATTGGACAGGCCCTTGTCCCGCTCGGCCTCCGCGAGCTTGTGGACGCGCGGCCGGCGCATGTCCGCGTCGATGATCAGGGTTTTGTTCCCGGCCTGGGCCATGGCCGTGGCGATGTTCATGGCGATCATGGTCTTGCCTTCCCTGGGCTTGGCGCTGGTCATGAGGAAGACCCGGGGCTGCTGGTCGGCCTTGGAAAAAAGGAGGCTGGTGCGCAGGCCCCGGAAGGACTCGCTCGCCTGGGACGTGGGCTGGCTTCGGACGATTACTTCGGCCGGGCTGTCCGTCTCCAGGCGCTCAACGGCCGGGATCATGCCCAGATAGGGGACCTTGAGATAACGCTTCACGTCGTCCGGGGTCTTGACGGTGTTGTCGAGATATTCGGCGAAAAAGGCCATGCCGGTTCCGGCCGTCAGACCGAGGACCAGGGCCAGGAGAAGGTTCAGGGCCTTCTTGGGCTTGACCGGGTCCGTCGGCGCTTCCGCCTTGTCCACGACGCGGACGTTGACCGACTTCATGTCCTCGGTCAGCGTCGTTTCCTTGAATCGTTTGACCAGGAGGTCGTAGACTTCCTTGGCGCTTTCGGCCTCGCGCTGCAGCACCCCGTATTGGATGGATTTTTTGGACAGGGTCAGGGCCCCCTGTTCCTGCTTGCCCAGGGCGTCCTTGAGGGAGCGCTCCTTGGCCTGGGCCAGTTCGTAGTTGTTCTTGAGGGACTGCACGATCTTGCCGGCCTCGGCCCCCTTGCGCGCCCGCACTTGGTTCAGCTCCGATTGCACGGCCTGGATCTGCGGATGGTTGGCGCCGTATTTCTTGGAAAGTTCGGCCAAGGTGTTCAGGAGTCCCGTTTCCGTGGCCTTGATGGCCTGGATGACCGGGCTGCCGAGGATCTCGGCCACGGAGTCGAGGCGGTCGCCGGCGATGCCCGTGGTCTGCTGGTAGCGCGTTTCGGCCTCGACCCGCGCGGCCTCGGCTTCGATGACCCGAGTGTTGAGTTCAGCCAGCTTTTGCTGGGTGACCTGCTCCGTGTCCGAGGTGAAATCCGTGATGATGGAGTTCTCCTCCTTGTAGCGCTGGAAGCGCAGCTGCGCCTCCTCGACCTTGGCCCGCTCGTCCTGGATGCGTTTGGAGAGCCAGGACACGGCGTCCTGGACGGCCGCGAGCTTGGTCTCCAGGCCCAGCTCGATGTAGACTTGGGTGATCTCGTTGGCGATTTTCGCGGCCAGAACCGGATCCTTGGCCTTGAAACGGACATTGACCACGCGGGAATTGCGGACCGGATCGATGGTCAGCCGTTCCAGGAAGTCGTCGACCAGTTTCGCGTCCGCGCTCTCCACGAGATCGGCGGCGAGCTGGTCGGCGGGGGTGAAGAGGGCCTTGATGCTCGTCTTGACGGAGTCCAGCCCGTCGCGCAGGGCCTGCTTGCCCCTGGAGACGATGTCGTCCTTGGGCGCGGGGTTGAATTCCTCGCTCTGGCCGAGGGCGAGACGCTCGACGACCTTGCGGGCCACGCTCCGGCTTTGCAGGATCTCGAACTGGGTCTGGGCGTAGTCCGAATCCGCGCCATCCATCTCGAAGACTTCCTGGATGGAGACGACGTTGGGGTTTTCTTTTTCGATGACGATCTTGGACACGGCCTCGTACACGGGGTCCATGGTGAAGGTGAAGAGGGTCGTGCTCGCCAGGATGAGCATGAAGACGGCGCCGATCAGCCATTTGCGCTTGGCCAGCACGCGCAGGTAATCGCGGAGGTGGATTTCCTCGACCAGGGAATCGAACTGGGTGGACATGAAGGATCCTGAAATGGGCTGGGGTTAGAAATAGCTCTCGGGCACGATGATGATGTCCTTGTCGCGGAGGGTGATGTCCGAGGGGGTGCGCCCCGTGCTGGTGATGTCGTCGACCGGAATGGTGATGACCTGTTCCTGGCCGTTCTCCATGCGGATGATGCTGGTCCGGTTGGGGGCGGCGATGCGCGTGAAGCCGCCGGCCATGCCGATGGCCTGGATGATGGTCGCGTCGCGGTCCTCGATGACGTATTCGCCGGGCTTCATGACCTCGCCCATGACGTAGACCTTCTCCGCCATGGGGATGAAGACGACGTCCTCGTTCTGCAGAGGGAGGTTGGCGAACTGGTCCTCGCCGCTGAACAGGCGCTTGATGTTGACGGTGATGGCCAGGCGTTTGCGCTGGCCGTTGGGCTGGGTTTCCGTGCGCATGATCGTCGCGCGGCTGCCCCCGGTCGAGAAATCGACGCCGCCGGCCCGGGACAGCATGTCGAGCAGGGTTTCCTGGGCTTGCAGGCTGTAGCGGCCGGGATTCTTGACCGCGCCCAGGGCGACCACGTTGCGGCTGCGGAATTCTTTGATGTGGACGGAGATATGCGGGTTGACGAGGTAGCCCTCGGCCGAGAGGCGCTTGGCGATGATGCTCTCGATCTGGGCCGGAGTCATGCCGCCGACGGCGATGCGCCCGATGAACGGAAAAGTCATGGTGCCGTCGGCGGCCACGGTCACTTCCTCGCGGGACAGGTCCTTTTCCTCGTGCACGAGCACGGTCAGGATGTCGTTGCCTCCGACTCGGTATTCCAGGGCCTCGGCGGACAGGCCGCCGTGGGTCCCGACATATTCCTTGGCCGTCATGTGCGGGGTTTCGGCCAGGTCGGTGTTCAGGCGGGGATCGGCGGGCGGAGCGTCATGCTGCTTGTTCCGGATTTCCCGGATCATGCTCAGTTTGTCTTGATCCAGGGCCTGGGCCTGGTGCAGCCCGTTGTCGGCCGAGCGGGAGCCGGCGCAGGCGGTCAGGAGACAGAGGGTCAGGGTGGCGGCCGCGAAAAGATTCGGAATGCGCATGGTGATCATCCTAACGGTAAGCAGTGCAAGAACAAATTTGCAAGAACTGGATTCCGGCCTTCGCCGGAATGACGGTTCGCGATTTCGGGTGCATCAAAAGACCCCGAGCAGGGTCAGGGTCGTGCGGTGGTCCTGGTATTCCTCGTCGGAGAAGTCCTCGCTGCTGGAGCGGTCCTCGAAGCGGTAGCCCAGGCCCATGGTCAGCCATTCCCGGGCGGAGTATTCCAGCCCGGCCCCCAGGCCGAGGGTCACGTCGTCGCGGGGGGCCAGGGTCGGGGAGATGTCGTCGTACTCGTCCAGGCTGACCGAGGCGTCGGCCAGGGCCGCGAGCGGGGTCAGGATTTCGTGCTTGAGGTCCAGGCGCAGGGCCGTGGTCGTGAAGCGCGTGGCGTAGGATTCCGTGGAGTCGTTCAGGGAGCGGGAAAAGTCGAGACCGAGACTGGTCTTCGCGGTCACGGCCCAATCCAGGGACGACTCCGCCAGCCACGAGGTCACGTCCTCGTAGTCCTGGCCGTTCCAGTCCGCCTCGTTGTCGTAATTCTTGCGTCCGACGCCGAACTTCACGTCGCCCTTGAGCTTGCCCGAAGGGTCGAAGCGCAGACCGGCGAAGACCTGATGCTGGAGGGAATCCTGGGAGGTGTCGCTATCGATGCCCAGGTCGTTGTCCCCGTTGTTCTGGTCGCCGTAGCTGGTGTCGGTCAGACGGTATTCGAGCAGGGCCGAGGTCCGGGGCAGGAAGCGGTAATATCCGGTCAGGGAAAGGCGGTTGTCGTCGCGGTTCTGCCACCAGTCCTCTTCCTCCAGATAGCGTTCGAGACGGTTGGCGTAGCCGGCCTCGACGCGCAGGCGGTTGAATTCATAGCCCAGGGCCAGGGCGGCGGTGTTGTACCAGCGTCGGACCTTGGGGTCGTTCTGGCGGTAGCTGTTGGAGTTGCCGTGCGGGTCGGCCGTGTGCGCGAAGGCGTCGTCGATCCGCGTGTAGAAGCCCATGGGGGTCTGGTACTTGCCGGTCAGGGACGCCGCGTGCTCGTGAAAATTGTTGTCCGTGTAGTCGGTGTAGCGGATCAGGCCGATATCGTATCCAAGTTCCAGGGAATTGTCGCCGACGCCCTCGTACAGGAGGTGGATCCCCGGCTTGATGACATGGATGAAGTCGGACTTCTCGGACGAGCTTTCCTTGAAGATGTTGGAATCGTGCGTCGCCTGGTAGGCGATGCTGGGATGAACCTGCAGCTTGCCGATGTGGATGTTGCCCTCGGCCAGGGCCGAGGCGGGCAGCAGCACGGACAGCGCGAGAATGAGAGCGCGAGGGTTCGGGAACATGGGTACTCCGCAAAATATGTCATGCCACGGGCCGGATGGGCCCGTGGCGCGTGTTCGCGAGAACGTCGGTCCGGTTGGCCGGGATTTTTAGAACGTGCTGGCCGTGGGACGGCCGCCCGATCCGGAAAAAGCGGACGGGGTCGTCGTGCTCAGGGGCGAGGAGGTCGTCGGCCCCCCTGTCGTCAGGCCCGCTCCGGTCTGGTCCGCGGCGCCTTCGCCGTCCTCGCCGGTCAGGCCCGCGCCGGTCTGGTCCTCGATGCCGGCGGCCGCGAGCTGGGTCTGGGCCGAGGTCGCGCCGGCCAGGGCCGTGGCGGCCAGGGCCTTGGCCTGGGCGTAGTCGCCCTGGCCGGCGGCGGCCTCGGCCTGCAGCGCGCCGTCGAGGGCGGTCTGGGCCGCGCTTTCCGCCGCCTGGGCCGTGATGACGGCCAGGGTTGCGGCTTCCGCGTCGCCGTTCTGGAAGGCCTGGACGGCCTGGGCGTAGCCGGCCGCGATGGCGGCATAGGTCTGGGCGACCTTGGTCAGGGCCGCGGCCACGGCGGCATGGGCGGCCTCGGCCTCGGTGTCGCCGGCGGCCTTGGCCGCCTCGGCGGCCTGGCGGGCGGCCTGGGCCTGGGCCGTGGTCTGGGCGGCTGTTTGTTCGGCCTTGGCCTGCTCGGCCGCGGCCGAGTCCTGGGTCGCGATCTGGTCGGCCAGGACGGGCAGGGCCAAGGTCAGGACGCAGGCAAGGCTGAGCAGGAACGATTTGATGACACGCATGGAATCCACCTCCGCGCTGTTATGTTATGTGGCGGCGACCAAGAGCATTGCATTTTTCTTGGCTTCCCACATGGTTATGAACTCTTTCTTGGGGATGGGCTTGGCTCCGAAGAGCGGGTCCATGACCCACACCGTTTGCGGCGAAACCGCGAAAACCGTGACGAAATGGCTGAACGAGGGCGCAAAGCGCTCGCTGACATAAGCAAAAAATCTGCCATAAAGCGGAATACTGTGGATGAAGTTGAAGCGGTAGCGGTTGTACGGCATTTCCAGGGGCACGATGATGGGGCGGCCATTCTTGACCTGCTCCTCCAGGAAAGCCGTGTTTCCGACCAGGGAAAAGGCCTGCATGTTGCTGGATTTGGCGATGGTCCTGAGTTCGCCGACGCTGTAGCCGGTCCTCGTGTTTTGGGGCGGGCTCTGGTCCAGGAGGCGGCCCTGGCTGACCGGGGTCTTCCAGTAGTTGAGGACGCCCACCAGGCAGGCCAGGCCGCATGAATACTCGGTGCTCTGCTCCTCGTAGGGCAGGGTGATGTAGTCCGCCTTTTCCAGGAGGCCCGTGGCCGCGAGCTGGCCGATATTGTTCGTGCTGGCCGGCAGGCAGCCGGTCAGGGCGAGGACGAGCAGGCCGGTTTGGAGGAGGCGTGTCAAATTCGCCTTGACAGTCGGCCGCCGCGTGGCGGAGCGGGATGCGTCCATCATATCGGCACGGGCACGGCGATGCGCTGCGCGAACAGGGTTTCGAGCGGGATGGCCTGTTCGAAGCGCAGGCCCAGCCTGTCCTTGCAGACCCAGCAGATCATGCAGGGAATGGTGTCCAGGATGCGCGCGCCGTGTTCTCCGGCCCGGCTCAGGCTGATCTTGATTTTGTCGGGCAGGGGGGACGGCGCGGCGTTCCCGTTGGGGCGCTCTCCCGTGACCATGATCTGCATTCCGCCCTCGCTGACGTCCACGGGCGCGGCCTTGATCTCGCCGAAGGGCGTGTGCAGCGTGATCTCCGCCTCCCGTCCGGCCATGGGGTAGCGGTCGCGGGCGCGGCGTTCGACCTTTCCGGCGGCGGGGGCGGGCTGGCGACGGCGCGTGGCGGACCAGGCCCGACCCGCGCCGATCATGGCGGCCCCCGCCAGGACCAGGCTGAGGGCGATGGTCGTTGTCTGCGCGGTCAGGGCGCGTCGCGCCTGTTCGGCCGAATAGTCGCCGGCGGTCACGGCCTGGACCGGGCTGGACTGTTCGGCCCGGGACAAGGTTTCGATTTCCTGGTCGGACAGGGGGGTCGGCTTGGCCTGGCCGGCCTGGACGCAGTAGGGGGTCAGGCACAGCAGCAGGGCGGCGAGAGCGAGGGATGCGCGCATGGTTGAAACTCCTGATGTGAATTGAGATCGCGTTCAAGCAAGCGGCGGGCCAAATTCTCACGAATTTGTTGCCGGACAGGGTTGTGTTGTGTAAACGAGCATGTTTTCCTGGCGCGGGCGGGCGCTGCGGGGGGCGCGCGAACTGGATTCCGGCCTTCGCCGGAATGACGGACTCTGGCCGCGCGGCGGTTTACGGACCATGGTCGCGCGACGAGTTGCGGGTCGTGGCCGCGCGGCGGTTTACGGACCGTGGTCGCGCGACGGGTTGCGGGTCTTGCTTCTTCGCGGCTTTTTACGCTTTCTTCGTTCACGACGAGGGCGGTCATCGCGGTCGACGCCGCGAGCCGCGTCCATGGACGATTTCCAGCTTTTTCCGAGGTTGCCCGGCATGCTCAAGCTGCTTCTCATCGACGACGACACGGTTTTTTGCGATCTGCTGACGCACATCGGCCGGGATCTCGGGGTGCATTGCGACTGCACCAGCTCCGACATTCTGGGCCAGACCCTGCTCCACAACCAGCCCTATGACATTCTCTTCGTCGACGCGAGCAAGCTCGGCCTGAGCAGCCAGGAGGTGGTGAGCCGCATCGCCGCCGCGCCGTCCTGTCCGGCCGTGGTCTTCATCGCCTTCGCCGGGAGCGACGTGGACGCGGCCACGGCCATCGAACTCGGAGCCTGGGATTATCTGGAAAAGCCCGTGGCCATCCCCTATCTGCGGGAGTTGATGGAGCGCATCGTCGCCTACAGCCGGAACAAGCGGGTCAAGCGGCGCGCGGGCCTGAACATCAGCCGGGACCGCATCATCGGCCAGAGTCCCAAGCTCCTGGCTTGTCTGGCCTCCGTCGGGCAGGCCGCGCACAGCGGGTGCTGCGTGTTCATCCACGGCGAGACCGGGACCGGCAAGGAGCGCATCGCCCACGCCATCCACGACAACGGCGACCGCGCCGACAAGCCCTTCGTTGTCGTGGACTGCACCAACATCCCCGAGTCCCTGGCCGAGAGCTTGTTGTTCGGCCATGTCAAGGGCAGTTTTACAGGGGCGGACGCCCAGCGGGACGGATTTTTCCGTCAGGCCGAGGGCGGCTCCATCTTTCTGGACGAGATCGGGGATCTGTCCCTGGACGTGCAGAAGTCCCTGCTGCGCGTGCTCCAGGAGCGCAGTTTCCGGCCCCTGGGGGCCAAGAAGGAGGTGCGCGGGGACTTTCGGGTCGTGTCCGCCTCCAACCAGAACCTCGAAAGTCTGGTCCGCGAGGGGCGCTTCCGCTCCGACCTCTACTACCGCCTGTGCGCCATGCAGATCGTCCTGCCCCCGCTGCGGGAGCGGAGCGGGGATGTCGCGCTGCTGGCGACCCATTACGCCGCGAAAATCCGCGCCGAATACGGCCAGGAGCCCACGGAACTTTCTCCGGACTGTCTGCGCGTGCTGGACGCGCATTCCTGGCCCGGCAATATCCGGGAACTGATCAACGTCCTCTATTTCGCCGTCGCCGAGAGCGACGGCGAGGCCTGCATCTATCCCCATCACCTGCCCGTCAACGTCCGCGTGGCCGCGGCCCGCGCCGTGTCGCCCGCCAACGGCTCTCCCGCGTTTTCGGCCTCGTCCGAGGACTGGGGCGGGCTGCCGTCCCTGCGCGTGTTCCGCGAGAAGTATCTGGAAAAGGCGGAA
>CAYLNA010000066.1:0-6308 GCA_964384665.1 uncultured Desulfovibrionaceae bacterium
AGAGCAGGACGGGCTCGCCGTCCAGGGGCAGCCAGAGCATGCCGTTGGCCCAGGAACCGCTGAAATAGTAAATGGACAGGCGGGAAAAGACCAGCAGTCCCGATGCGTTGGGACAAAGTTCGCGCAGATGTCCGCGCGCGCGGTCCACGCGGTCGCGGACCTCGGACAGGGGAAGCCGCTCCAGGGACTGAAAGTTCATTGCGCCACCTCGCACAGGGTATAGTCCATGGTCCGCCGGCGGGGCGAGAATCCGGCCCGTTCGACCAGGGATCGCAGCGCCTTTTCGGGCAGGCGGAAGTGCACGCCCGCCGCCGCGACCACGTTTTCCTCGATCATGGTCGAACCGAAGTCGTTGGCTCCCCACAGCAGGGCCAGCTGGCCGACCATGGGGCCCTGGGTGACCCAGGAGGCCTGGATGTTGGCGATGTTGTCCAGGTAGAGGCGGCTCAGGGCCAGGAACTTAAGGTATTCGTGGGACGAGGTCTCGGGCATTTCCAGGCGCGTGTTGCGCGGCTGGAAGGTCCAGGGAATAAAGGCCGTGAAGCCGCCGGTGCGGTCCTGCAGATCGCGCAGGCGGTCGAGGTGCTCGATGCGCTGCTCGAAGGTCTCGCCCTGGCCGAACATCATGGTCGCCGTGGTCCGCATGCCCAGGCCATGGGCCGTTTCCATGACGGACAGCCACTGCTCGGCCGTGCACTTGCGCGGCGAAACGCGGGTACGGACCTCGTCCACCAGGATTTCGGCTCCGCCGCCGGGCATGGAATCCAGGCCGGCCGCGCGCAATTCCGTCAGGATCTCGGCCACGGGCCGTTTCGTCTCCTGGCTCAGATACCAGATTTCCGAGGGCGAGAACCCGTGCACGGCGACCTGGGGGAAGTGCTCCTTGAGCGTGCGCAGCAGGTCCGTGTAATAGGCAAGGGGCAGGTCGGGGTTCATGCCGCCCTGGAGCAAAATTTGGTAGCCGCCCAGGTTCACGGTTTCCTGGACCTTGGCCAGGATGTCCTCGGTGGTCAGGACGTAGCCGCCGTCCTCGCCCGGTCCCCGGAAGAACGCGCAGAACTTGCAAGCCGAGACGCAGACATTGGTGTAGTTGATGTTGCGATCCACGATGTAGGTCACCAGTCCTTGCGGGTGCATGGCCAGGCGGCGTTCGTGGGCCAGGCCGCCCAGGGTGAAGACATCGTGCATGTCCCAGATATAACGGGCTTCACGGGGAGAGATACGGGTGCTCATGGCGTTTCCTTGCTCGAACGTGACGGATTGCCAGAGGTGCTAGCTGGTGGGGAGACGGTGGTCAAGGGGCGGCGGATTCCCGGCCGGCGGCGAGGGATGCGCGGGAGCGGAGAAAACGGACTTGCCCAATTCGGTTTTCGGCCGCAAGTCCTTGCCTGCCGCCCGCAGGAGCGGACGGTGGGCGTTTTTTCGCCGCAACATCTTCAAATCCAAGGAAGCGCATGCACTATAAAGCAGTTGTTTTCGACATGGACGGAACCCTCCTCGATACCCTGGAAGATTTGGCGGATTCCATGAACCGGGTTTTGATCCGGGAAGGATTTCCGCCGCATCCGCTCGCGGCCTACCGCGAGTTTGTGGGTAGCGGCGCGGCCCAGCTCGCGAGCCGCGCCCTGCCCGCCGAGGCGCGGGACGAGGCTGTCCTGGGCGCGTGTTTGCGGGCGTTCCTCGCCGAATACGAGACGGGCTGGAAGGTCAAGACCCGGCTTTATGCCGGCATGCCCGAGCTTTTGGACAACCTCGCGGCCCGGAACATGGCCCTGGCCGTGCTGACCAACAAGCCGCAGGCCTTCGCCAAACTGTGCATGGGAGAATTCCTGGATTCCTGGCCCTTTGCCGTGACCATGGGGCAAACGCCGGGCGTGCCGGTCAAGCCCGACCCGGCCGGCCCCCGGCGCATGATCGAGCGCTTGGGCGTGCGGCCCGAGGAGATTTTGTACCTTGGCGACACGGACGTGGACATGCTGACCGCCGTCAACGCCGGCATGTATCCGGTCGGCGTCTTGTGGGGCTTTCGGCCGGAAGAGGAATTGCGGCGTTCCGGCGCGGCGGCGCTCCTTGCCCATCCCCTGGATCTGCTGCGCTTTTTGGAGTGACCCCGCCTCTTGGCGGACGCGATCAGAGGAAGCGGGGCGTCGCGCCTGGACCGTCGTGGTCCAGCACGCCCGCGTCCAGGAGTTCGTCCAGTTCTTCCAGCAGACGGGTCTGGTCCGAAGGCAGTCGGCCGGACAGGGGCAGGACGTTCGAGCCGTGATCCGCCCGGAACACCGTGTGGCGCAGATCCAGGCCGGCCAGCAGGCTCCGCAGTTCCCGGACTGCTTCGTCCTCGGTCAGGGACTGGAAGCGGCCCTCGGCGATCCAGCGCGCCACGGGCGTGCCATGAATGGGGATCAGGCGCAGGCAGGACAGCAGGCGGGGCTGCATGGCGTTCACGGCCCGGATGGTGTCGCGGACATGGGCGGCCGAGGCGGTCCGTCCGCCCAGGCCGACGAGGACCATGACCGAGGCCGCCAGGCCCGCCATCTGGGCCCGCTGAACGCCCCGGACCATGTTTGCGGCCGAGTCGCCCTTGGTCATGCGCGTCAAGACCTCCTCGCATCCGCTCTCCAGTCCCAGATAGATGGTGTGCAGCCGCGCGGCGCGCAGCGCGCGCAGGTCGCGATCGGTCTTGGCGGCCAGGGCTCGGCCCGAGCCATAGCAGGTCACCCGCGCCAGGGCGGGAAAGGCGCGCCCAAGGTTATCCAGGACGGCCAGCAAATCAGCCGTGGGCAGGGCCAGGACATCGCCGTCGGCCAGGAAAACGCGCCGCGCCGTCGGGTTCGCGGCCGCGGCCAGGGCGATGGCGCGGCTCACTGTCTCGGGCGAACGCACGTGATGGCGCACGCCCCGGTACATGGCGCAGAAGGCGCAGGCGTTGTGCGGGCAGCCGTCGACGATCCGGATCAGGACGCTGCGGTGCTCGGCCGGCGGGCGGAACATCGTGTGTTCAGGCATCGGCGTCGCGCATGGTGTAGGGTTCGAGAAGTTTGACCAGGTCGGTCTTGGCCACGGGCTTGGGCAGATGGCCGTTCATGCCCGCTTCCAGGAAGCGGGCCGTGTCCGAGGCGAAGGCGTGGGCGGTCATGGCGATGATGGGGATCGTCCCGCCCTGGTCCTCGGGCCAGGAGCGGATGATGGAGGTCGCCTCCACCCCGTCCATTTCCGGCATCTGGATGTCCATGAGGATCAGGTCGAAGCTCCCGGCGCGCATCTTGTCCAGCACCTCCCGGCCGTTCATGGCCAAGGTTCCCGTGTGTCCCAGGGATTCCAGGAATTTGAGGGCGATGGTGCTGTTGATGGTGTTGTCCTCGGCCACCAGCACGCGCAGGTTGCGCTTCGTGGCGGCGACGGCGGGCATTGGCGCGGGCCTGGGGCGATCCTTGGGCTGGGCCGGGGCCGAGCGCAGGGGCAGGAGGACATAGAAGGCCGTGCCGTGTTCGTCCGATTCGAAGGCGATGGAGCCGTTCAGCAGGACGATCAGCTGGTTCGTGATGCTCAGGCCCAGGCCCGTGCCGCCGAATTTGCGGGTTTGGGTCGTGTCGGCCTGGGCGAAGGGCTCGAAGAGGCGGGTTTGGGCCTCGGGTGGAATGCCCACGCCGGTGTCGCGGATTTCGATGAAAATGCGGTGCTGGGCCGGCCGCACCGGCGAGAGCAGGCAGACGTCGACATCGACCCGGCCCTGCGGGGTGAATTTGACCGCGTTGCCGATGATGTTGGTCAGGATCTGGCGGATGCGCACCGTGTCGCCGAGCAGATATTCCGGAACCGCCGCGTCCACGGCGATTTCCAGGATCAGGCCCCGGTTCATGATCACGGCCTGGAAGCTGTCGTCGAGGTCCTGCATGAGTTCGCGCAGGCTGAATCGTTCCTCGATGACGGGCATGCGCGAGGCCTCCAGGCGGGACAGATCGAGGATGTCGTTCAAGAGGCGGAGCAGACTCTTGGCCGACTGCATGGCCGCCTGCAGGTAGCGCTGGTTGACCGTGGCGTCCCGGCTGTCCATGGCCAGTTGCAGCATGCCCATGATGCCGTTCATGGGCGTGCGGATTTCGTGGCTCATGTTGGCCAGAAACTGGCTCTTGGCCAGGGCCGCCGCCTCGGCCTGCTCCTTGGCCAGGGAGAGGTTGCGTTCGGCCAGGCGTCGTTCCTCCACTTCGCGGTTGAGGGTGGTGAAGGCGTCGAGCAGGTTCGCGCGCATGTTCTCCAGGGACGCGGTGACCAGATCCAATTCGTCGTCGCGGTTTGTCTTGTGCAAAACGATGGGCTGGCGGAGGTTGTCGGGCGCGAGGTCCATGACCTGGTTGGCCAAGGAGCCGAGATGGCGTCCGATCTGGCGGTGGAAGAGGAAAAGCAGGGCCGCCGCCAGCAGCAGGGCGACAACGCCTTGGGTGGCCAGGGTTCCGAGAAGCTCCTGGCCGATTTGCGTGTTGAGTTGGTCCAGGGAGGCCGTGACCGTGAGTTGCCCCAGATGGTGGGGCTGGCCGTTGAAGGCGTGGATCAGTTGAAATTCGCGGCGCAGGAGGTGGGAGCCCCTGCTTTCTCCGGCCTCGGCGATGATCATTCCCGCTTGCACGATCCTGGCGTGGACGAAGTTTGGCCGCTGAATCAGGCCTTGGAGCTGGATGGTCAGGAGATTGGCGTCGAGCTGCCACAGGCTGGCGGTGAGCCCCTTGAGGTCGGACGCGGCCACGCGGTCCATGGTTTCATTCAGGGCCAGGACATCATGCTGATATTTATGATAGAGTTGCGAGCCGGCGAGCACGGCGCTCATGACCACGCTCAGAAGGCAGGTGGAGACGATGAGCCGGAAGCTCAAACTGCCGCGGGTCGTGGGCATGGTATCCTCGTTGGCGGTGCATTCCCGTCTTGGGCGCTTCATCCGGGCCCATCCACGCTACGTGGACCCTCCGTCTTTGACAAGTACGCCGGATCGTGGCGGGGCTGGCCGCTGTTTTTGCATATCGCGCGGGCTCCTGCTAGACAGGGCGCCCATGAAGCATTTGCGTTTTCCCGATTTGTTGGATCTGGAATGGTTCCTGAAACAGGACGAGGTCGCCGATCCTCGAACCGTGGCCGAACGGGATCGGGCCATCGGCCTGAAGGCCCTCGACGCGTTTCCGTCCGAGGCTCCGGCCCTGGAATTCTGGCTGGATGAACGCCGCCGCGCGGCGACCGCGCCCTTGCCCTCGACGCTCTTCCGCTCGGCGCGCCTTCTGACGGGCTGGGGTCTTGGCCTCACGGGGCTGCTGGCCGGAACGTCCCTGGCGCGGGCGCTTTTGGCCTATTCCGGGCAGGAGCCGATCAACGTCTTTTTGTTCCTGCTCGCGGTCGTGGCTCCCCAGGCCCTGCTCTGTCTCGTGTCCTGCGCCGTTGTGCTGTTCCGTCGGTCCGCGCCCCTTCCGGTCATGTCCGTCCTTTCCCTGGCCTGGCGCGCCATCGCGCGCCGCGCCGGACGCTCTCGTCATGCGGCGGGCGCGGCCGCGATGTTCCCGGCGTGGGGGCGGCACGGACGGATGCTTTTTTGGGAAGCCGCGCGCCTGTCCCATCTGGCCGGAAGCGCGTTCGCGGCGGGAGCCTTGGCCTGCCTGCTGGTCGGCGTGGCGGCCACGGACCTGGCCTTTGGCTGGCAGTCCACGCTGCGGGCCGGAGCCGATGGCGTGCTCCGCGTGGTGGGCCTCCTGTCCTGGCCCTGGTCCCTGTTTCCGGCGTCCTGGAATTTGACCCCCACTCTGGACCAGATCGAGGGCAGCCGCATCATCCTCAAGGATGGCGCGGCCGCGTTGGCCAACGCGGATCTGGCGGCGTGGTGGCCGTTTCTGGCCATGTGCCTGCTCGTGTACGCCCTGCTGCCGCGTCTGGGGTTGTGGTTGGCCGCGCGGGTGGCCTTGGCCCGTCTGGAGCGGGCCTTCGTGCATCCCGACCGGGGCCGCATCGAGGACCGCATGCGCGCTCCGCTTCTCGGCGCGCGGGAAACGACCGCGTCCGGGCCGCCCGCGCCCCTGCCCCTGGAAACGAGGAATCAGGCCGACCGCCCCGTGGAGACCGTTCTTGCGGGCGAGGTCGGGTGCGTGGTTCTCGTGCCCGAGGAGTTGGCCGGACGCATCCCCCAGGCGGATTTGGACCGGCTCGCGCGCGGCATCTGCGGGTATCCGGCGGACAGGGTCGTGGGCCTGGAGCTTGACGCGGACGGCGCGCGGAGCGCGGCCGAAGCCTGCGCCGGGCTCGCCTGGACGGGCGGGTTCGAGCGCTTCGTGCTT
>CAYLNA010000066.1:6408-9012 GCA_964384665.1 uncultured Desulfovibrionaceae bacterium
GGCCGAAGCCTGCGCCGGGCTCGCCTGGACGGGCGGGTTCGAGCGCTTCGTGCTTGTCGTCGAGGCGTGGCAGCCGCCGATCCGCGAGGCGCTCCTGGCCGTGGCCGCCCTGGGGCGGGACAACGAGGCCGGGCGGAGCGTGCATGCGGCCCTGGTCGGCCGCCCCGCTGGCGGAACGTGGCTGACCGCGCCGACGGACACGGAGCGGCGGGTCTGGACCGAGGCCCTGGCCCGCCTAGCGCCACTCCGGATCCCTGTTTTTGCCGTGGAGGAGTCATGAAGTCCCCTGTTTTCGCCGTCATCGGCCATCCCAACGAGGGCAAGTCCTCGGTCGTGGCCACCCTGGCCGAGAACGATCGCATCCGCATCAGCCCCACTCCGGGCGAGACCACGGTCAGCACGGCTTATCCGGTCGTCGTCGACGGCCAGCCGGTCATCACCTTCGTGGACACGCCGGGCTTTCAGAATCCTCTCCAGACCCTCGGCTGGATGCGTAAGTTCGCTGGTCCGGAGGAAGATCTGCTGCCGAGCTTTTTTCGGGAATTCCGGGACGACCCCGGTCTGGCCCATGACCGCGAGATGTTGCGGCCCGTGGCCGAGGGCGCGGGCGTGATCTATGTGCTCGACGCCTCCCGCCCCTTGCGCCGGGTGGATCGGGCCGAGATGGAGATCCTGCGTCTGACCGGGCGGCCGCGCATGGCCATCCTCAATTGCAAGACCGGGGACGAGACGTTTCTGGAAGACTGGAAACTGGAATTGCGCAAGCATTTTCATATCGTGCGGGTGTTCAACGCCGTGCGGGCGACCTTCGCCGAACGGGTCCGCCTGCTCGAAAGCCTGCGCGCGTTGGAGCAGGATTGGGAGAAAGCTCTCGACCGGGTCGTGGACGCCTTCACCCGGGATTGGCTGTGCCGCAATCGGGAATGCGCGGCCCTGGTCTGCGATTTCCTGGGGCGGGTTCTGGTCATGTCCGAGAGCGCCGAGGTGTCGGACGCCGAGACCAGGACGGAGGTGGAAGCCGCCCTGGCCGCTCGGCTAGAGGAGCGGATTCGGGACGAGGAGGCGCGGCTGCACGGCCGGGTCTGCTCCTTGTTCCGGCACGAAGCCGTGGTTTTCGACCTGCCCGAGCATTCGCTCTTGCGTCAGGATTTGTTTTCCAGCGTCACGTGGCGTGTGTTGGGCCTTGGTCGGGTTCAGCTCGTCACGGCCGCCGCGGCCGCCGGGGCCGCGACCGGGGTGGCCGTGGATTTCGCGACCCTCGGGACCAGCTTCGGCGTATTCGCGGCCGTGGGCGGCGCGATCACGGGTCTGGCCGCGCTGTTCAAGGGCGAGCGCCTGCTCCGGCATCGGGTCCTGGGCCTGGGGCTTGGGCAACGGATCGTGCGGATCGGCCCGGTCAACACCGTGCAGTGGATGTTCATCCTGCTGGAGCGCTTTCTGCTCCATTATTGGTACGTGATCCGCTGGGCCCACGCCCTCCGGGACCTCGCCGCGCTGCCCGAGGAGGCGCGGGCGGAGCGCGAAAAGCAGGGACTCCACGCGTCCTGGGATCGGCCGGCCCGCAAACTCTGCGCCGATTATTTCCAGGCCCGTCTGAACGGGGACGAATCCCGCCTGTCGGGCCTGGAACAGGATCTGCGACGTTTTCTCGAAGAGGAATTGAAGCGCGTTTCGTTTTTGTGACGAGTCGCGCGCCGGGGACATGCGCTGGGCGGCCTTGAAAATGAAAAGCTGGGCTTCTGGGGGCGATATCGAAGCCGGGCGGACTTTTGGCCATGAAACGCCGCCAGTCGCGACGGGCCGAAATCCGTCATTCCGGCGAAAGCCGGAATCCAGTTCTTTCAGCCGTTTTTAAAGGAAAGGTGATTTTGGGCAGCGTGACCATGAAAAAACCCTCGCATTGCGAGGGTTTTTTCATGCCTATTCCTGGCCGGCTTTCTTGCGCTTTTCCCAGAGCTTCATGCCCTGCATGGTCTTGCGCCGGTCCCGGGCCAGGGATTTGGCCACCAGGGACGTGCCCTTCTTGTATCCGTATTTGGCCTTGTATTCCTCGACGGTCATGCCGTGGGAGGCGATGTGCCGCTTGGTCAGGACCTTGAAGGATTTGCCGCACTCGCAACAGATGACGCTCTTTTCGCGGATGGCGTTTTTCGGATCAACCGAAGGTTCGGTCTCGGCGACCGGAGCAGCGCCTTCGGCGATCGCCTGGATGCCGACGCTCAAGGACCGCAGCATGGACGTGATTTCTTCCTCGGTCATGGTGCGGACGCTGGCCTGCGCTTTGACGATTTCGAGGGCCTGCTTCAGATAGTCTTCCATACACACTCCATAAGTATATTATTTTTACTGATGAGGATGTCTTCATCACATAACGTAAAGGGATTCATAGTATGGAACGTGGGAATGTCAAATGCTTTGTTTCGACTCTATGAGGAAGGTCTGTCGTTTTTCGTGCAGAAGCGTTGCACATGCCTGGGGCTGGTCGGGTCGTTTCGTTTCTCCACGGCGTCGGGCGCGACGTTGACGGGATTTGCGCTCCGCCGGGTATCTTGACGCACATACGCTTTTGGTTCACCTTTTGGGGTGTTGTAAGAATATATTCTT
>CAYLNA010000067.1:0-8921 GCA_964384665.1 uncultured Desulfovibrionaceae bacterium
GGCTGCGGCCAGTGCGTGACCGGTTGCGCCGAGGGCGCGTTGGCCATCGTGAACGGCAAGGCCAAGATTGTCCGGGATATGTTTTGTGACGGTCTGGGCGCGTGCATCGGCCACTGCCCGGAGGACGCCCTCAAGATCATCGAGCGCGAGGCCGATGATTTCGACGAAGCCGCGGCCATGGAACATGTCCATAAGATGGGCGGAGCCGGCCATCAAGGCTGCCCGTCGGCCCAGGTCATGCAAATGAATCCCTGCGCAGCAGCCAACGAGCCGGCCTCCCAAACCGGCCAGCAAGGTTCGAGCCTGTCCCATTGGCCGGTTCAGATCCGGCTGGTGCCGGCCCACGCGCCCTTCCTGAACGATGCCGACCTGCTCATCGCCGGGGACTGCTGCCCCGTGGCCACGCCGGATTTCCACGCCCGTTTCCTGCGCGGCCGGGTCATCATGCTCGGCTGTCCGAAATTCGACAACGCGGGTGAATATGTGGAAAAATTGACGCACGTCTTCACACAAGCCCGCGTCAGGAGTATCCTTGTTTTGGAAATGGAAGTGCCCTGCTGCTCCGGCCTGTCGCGCATCGTGGCCCAGGCCCTGGCCAATTCGGGCAAAAACATCCCGTGCGCCAAGGCCATTGTCGCCCGCGACGGTTCGACCCGCGAGGAAGGCATGGCGGCCGCCGCTCCCGCTCTTGGCTTGAACAGATTATAGGCGTTTCGGCGCGGAGCTTGCAGAACTTCCGATGGCCCCCTTCATCCCGTCACCCGGGAGGCGCGTATGGCAGTCTGGGAAGTCATCTCCGGTCCAAACCGGGTTCAATTCGGCGCGATTTCAAGCTTCGCGCTCAGTCCCAACGGATGCAACCAACCCTTCCGGGGCAGATTCTGGTGTCCGCGCAAAAAATGGTTCCTGCTCGCGCCCTGCCCCTTCGCCAGCCGGGCGGAATGCGACACCTTCCGCCGCATGGCCGGAGCCGTTTGACGAAACCGCGCCCTGGGTCCGAGGGAATTCCTGGGACAGGAGCACGCCGAGAAAGACCGCGCCCACGCCCACGAGCTGGGCGGGACTCAGCAACTCGTCCAGGCAGGCCCACCCCAAAAGGATGGAAAAGGCCGGAATCAGGTTGACGAAAGCCGAGGCCTGCCAGGCGGGGAGCTTGCTGATGCCGAAATTGTACAGCCCGTACGCGCCAATGCTGATGCAGGTGCCCAGATAGAGCACGGCCATGCTCGGCGCCAGGGGCCAGGACGCAGGCATGTCCGTCGACGGCAGAAACAGCAGCGGCAGGAAAAAGAGCGCGCCGACAAAGGCCTGGACTGCGGTCATGAACCAGGGGGAATACGTGGCGCAGAGCTTTTTCATGCTGACCGTGTATCCCGCCGCGCAGACCATGGCCATGAACTCCAGAAAATTCCCCAACGCCGGCCGGGGAGCCATCTCCGTGCCGTGTCCGGCGAGACTGACCCAGGCCACTCCGCCCAAGGCCAGGACCAGCCCCACCCATGATCGCGGCCGCAGCCTCTCGCCCAGAAAAATCCACGCCGACACGGCCACCAGCACCGGCAAGGTGGCCGCGACCATGCCGGCCTGGGAGGCCGAGGTCAGACGCAGGGCCTGCCCCTCGAAGACAAAATAGAAGCAGGGCTCGCACAAGGCCATGAACAGCATGGCCGGAATATCCCGCCGCGCGCAACGCGCGGGCTTCCACCGCCGGAGCGTGGCCGCGAAAAAAAGACTGGCCAGCGCCATGCGGGCGAAGACCACCACCATGGGGTCATAGACCATGATCGCGTACTTGAACGCGACGAAAGAACTCCCCCACAACATCATGGCGAGCAACAGCGCCCCGAAGGGGACGATTGCGGACGGCGCGATCATGAATCCTCGATCTCTGTGTTTCTTATATGTTTTTCAAAAAAAACTTGCACGAAAGCGAACCCACACATACATTTCAGACGCACATTTTCGGCTCGCGAACTCGGCGGCTGTCGGGCGGGCCCACCTTCAGACGGCGGCAGCATGCACGACACGGTTTTCGATCATCTCTCCCATGATACCTATTTTCCGATTCCGCAGATTGACGACGTTTTCGCGTCCATCGTCGCGGAATTGGAAAGCGGGCGCGCCCTCTGCTGCTTCACCGGATTTCCCAAATCGGGCAAGTCGGCCTTCCTGACCAGACTGGGCGACATTGCGTCCGGGCATTCCCTCTACCTGCCGGCATCGCGAGAGCAGTCCCTGGCCTCGGTCATCCTCGAAAAATTGAGCGCCTTCGGCGACCACAAAACCGCCCTGGGCAAATTTTTCGAGGAGCACAAACAGGCCGTGCTTCTGGTCGACAACGCGCACTTACTCAGGGACCAGGATTTCGATCTCTTGGTCAGCATGTATGCCTTCGCCGAGCATCTGCAAACGCGTCTGCAGATCGTCCTGGGCGGAAATGGCGAACTCATGCTCCATCTCGGACGCCCGGAAAACCGAACTCTGTTCAACATGCTCGGCTCGGTCTGGCACTTGCCCAAGCTGACCATCGGACAATCCCTGGATTACGTCCGTTTTCTGCTCAAATCAGCCGGCCTGCCGGAAGACCTCATCGCCGATCCCCTGCCCCTGGCCAAGCGCGCGGCGGGAACCATCGGGGTCCTGCGCATGCTGACCATCACCTTTGCCCTGAAAGCCCTGGGCGGGCAAAAAATCGACAATCCCGAATCCATCCTGGACTTCAAAACCGCGCTCGAACCGCCGGTCCCGCCCGAGGCCGCGGCCATGGACGCGGCGTCCCTGCGGGCGCCCTGGATCGGCCGGATCTTCATCGTGGTCATGCTCACCGTCATCACCGTGTCCGTCCTGGCCCTGCTCTGGCTTGTTCCCGGCAGCGGACTGCGCGAGCTGATCCTCGGCCAGAACGCGCCCGTCCCGACGTCGGACGCGCCCAATGCGTCCTCCTCCGTTTCGACCGAAGCCCAACCCGGCCCGGTGAACCTGCCCGTCGCCAAGACCGTGTTCCGCAAACGCGCGAGCGAAGGTCCGTATTCCCTGCGCCTTGGCGTCTATCCCAGCGTCGAGGCCATGCTGCTCCATCTCCCCCGCTTCCTCGATCTGAAGCAGCCCTTTTTCTGGTCCAGTCAGCCAGGGCTCGACAGCGTGGAACTCTATGCCGGCCGCTTTGAAACAAGCGAAACGGCCATGGAGTTCGCCACCCACCGCAAACTGGCCGAAGCCGCCGTGGCCTTGCGGCCGTTCGTGGTCACGGTCGGCCCCGTCCACGACGAGGTGCGGATCAAGCAAGCGCGCTACGCGGCCGGATTGCCGGAGGCGCACCCGGCCTTCCGGCGCGAGCTTGCCGCTGGGGTGGAGCTGCAATTCGCCCTGGAGCGAACCCTCGACGAAGCCCT
Organism: uncultured Desulfovibrionaceae bacterium; assembly: GCA_964384665.1. GTDB lineage: Bacteria > Desulfobacterota > Desulfovibrionia > Desulfovibrionales > Desulfomicrobiaceae > Desulfomicrobium. The sequence goes on from CAYLNA010000067.1 coordinate 3,393, forward strand.
GACCCGCTGCGCGCTCATCGAAAAAAGCGGCCTGTCTTGCGCCGTCACGGAATACGACTGACCCCTCCCAACGCATGAATCCCCACCCGGATGGATGAGGATTCACGCCGCCTCGGCCTCCATGCCGCCAAGCCCGCTGTTATGCGCGCAAGTCCAAAACGCGCTGGGCCTTGCCCTCGGACTTGGGCAGGGAATTGTTCTCCACCAGATCGACCCGCGTGCTGATCAGAATCTCGTCCTTGAGCCTGGACGCGATCCGGCTCTGCAGGTGCTTCAGCTGGCGCATGTCCTCCACGAAAAACTCGTCCTTGACTTCGACCTTGACCCGCATCTGATCCAGGAACCCGTCGCGCTCGAGCACGATAAGGTAGTTCTGGCCCACCTCGGGGATGCCCATGAGGACCTTCTCGACCTGCATCGGATAGATGTTCACGCCCTTGATGATGATCATGTCGTCGGAGCGGCCCATGATCCGGTCCAGGCGGCGATGCTGGCGCCCGCACGGACAGTCGCCCGGCACGAAACGGGTCAGGTCCTTGGTCCGGTAGCGGATGAGCGGCATGCCCTCGCGGCAGAGGGTGGTGATGACCAACTCGCCCATCTCGCCCTCGGCCACGTGCTCGCCGGTCTCAGGATCGATGATCTCGGGCAGGTAGGCGTCCTCCCAGATGTGCATGCCGCTTTGCTCCAGACATTCGAAGGCCACGCCCGGACCGTTCATCTCGGACAGACCATAGGAATTATACGCCTTCATGCCATAAAGGTCCTCGATGCGGCGGCGGATGGCCTCGGTGTGGGGTTCGGCTCCGATGAGGGCGATGCGCAGGCCCAGACGGTCGTTCGTGTAGCCCAATTCCTCTTTCACAGTGCTCAGGTGCAGGGCGTAGGATGGAATGATGTGGATGACCGAGACCTTGAAATCTTCGAGTAGCTTGAGCTGGCGCTTGGAGTTGCCGGCCCCGGCCGGAATGGTCAGACAGCCTAGGCGCTCGGCGCCATAGTGGATGCCCAGGCCGCCGGTGAACAGGCCGTAGCCGGACATGTTCTGAAAGGTGTCCTCGGGGCGCACGCCGACCATATGCATGCACCGCGCCATGAGATCGGCCCAGCTGTCGACGTCGTTGCGGGTATAGTAGATGACCGTGGCCGAACCCGTGGTTCCGGAGGAGGCGTGCAGGCGGAGCATGTCCGTCACGGGCCGGGTCAGCATGCGATCCGGATAGGCGCTGCGCAGGTCGTCCTTGGTGGTGAAGGGAAGCTTGGCGATGTCCTGGGGACCCTGGACGGAAGCCAGATCCACGCCGGCGCGGGCGAAATGCTCGGCATAAAACGGAGAGCGCGCCGCGCGGGCCAGGGTGGTCCGCAAACGGACTTCTTGAAGACGAATGAGTTCGGCGCGACTGAAAAATTCTTCCTGGCAATAGGCGCTCATGATGATCCTCGTTTGAGGTTGAACGTGCGGCGGCAGATCAGTACGCGCTGCCGTCCTCGGAAGGCATGCCCACTTCCGTCAGATTATCGAAGACCGTGTACTGGCCGAAATAAGCCAACCGCAAGGTCCCGACCGGGCCGTTACGCTGCTTGCCGATGATGATCTCGGCGATATTCTTGTTCGGATTGTCCTCGGCCTTGTTGTAGGCCGCGTCGCGGTAGATGAAGACGATGACGTCGGCGTCCTGCTCGATGGCTCCGGACTCGCGCAGGTCCGAGAGCATGGGACGCTTGTCCGAACGCTCCTCGACCTTGCGATTGAGCTGGGACAGGGCGATGACCGGAACCTCCAGCTCCTTGGCCAGGGCCTTCAAGTTGCGCGAGATATCCGAAATTTCCTGTTCGCGGGAGTCGCTCTTGTGGCTGGAGCGCATGAGCTGCAAGTAATCGACGATGATCAGACCCACGCCCTTGTCCGCCTTGAGGCGGCGGCATCGCGCCCGGATTTCCATGGTGGTCAGGGCCGGCGTGTCGTCGATAAAAATGGGGGCGCGGGACAGATCCTCGGCGGCCTGATAGAGTCGGGCCCAATCCTCGTCGTTCAGGTAGCCGCTGCGCAGCCGGCTCAGATCCACCCGGCCGTGACAGCCCAAAAGGCGCATCATGAGCTGGTCCATGGACATTTCCAGGGAAAAGATGGCCACGGGCACATCGTGCTGGATGGCCGAGCGCATGCCGATGTTCAGGGCCAGGGCGGTCTTGCCCATGGACGGACGCGCGGCCAGGATGATCAGATCGGACTTCTGCAGGCCGGCGGTCATGTGGTCGAAATCCGTGTAGCCCGAGGGCACGCCGGTGACCAGATCACCCTGCCCGGCCCGGATCTCTAGCTGCTCGAAGACCCGGTTGACCAAGTCCTTGCTGCTCATGAAGGCGGGCTTGCCCTTGGATTCGGCGATGGAAAAAATCTGCTGCTCGGCCTGATCGAGCAAGGACTCGGTCTCTTCGCCGACTTCAAAACAATTGGTCAGAATTTCCGAGGAAGTCTGGATCAGACGGCGACGGACGGACTTGTCCCGAACAATCTGGGCGTGAAAGACCGCGTTGGCGGCCGAGGCCACGGATTCGGCCAGGGAGGCCAGGTAGACCGTGCCGCCGACCTCGTCCAACTCACCCCGGGTCTGGAGATATTCGGCCACGGTGACCAAATCCACGGGCTCGCGGCGACGGTAGAGTTCCTGGAAGGCCTGGTAGATCTTGCGGTGGACCGGGGAATAGAAATCCTCGTCGGAAATCGTGTCCACCAAGGTATGAAAAACGTCGTTGCGCAGGAAAACGCCCCCCAACACGGCCTGTTCGGCTTCGGTGTTGTGGGGCGGAACCTTGCGCAACAAATCAGAAGAGGCCTTTTGCAAGGCCTCTTCCGACTGCTGTTGTGATCCGAGGCGTTGCCCGAATTTATTCTGCGACGGCTTCTTCAGCTGCATTTTCCTGAACCGGGGCTTCGACCTGTTCGGCCTGTCCGAGCTTGACGACCTTGACGGTCAGCTTGGCCACGACCTCGGGATGCAGTTTGACCTCGACGATGTATTCACCCAGGGAGCGGATGCCGTCATCGAGCTGGATCTTGCGGCGATCCACGTCCACGCCCTGCTCGGCCAGGATGCCGGCGATCTGGGAGGAGGTGACGGAGCCGTACAGTTTGTCGCCATCGCCCACGCGGACCTCGATGACCACCTTGGCGGCTTCGATCTTGCCGGCCAAGCCGGCGGCCTCGGCCCGAATGGCGTCGTTCTTGGCCTGCAGCTTGCGGCGTTCCTGTTCGAACACCTTCAGGTTGCCGGGCGTCGCCAAAGAGGCGAATCCCTGGGGCAACAGGTAATTTCTGCCATAACCGGGCTTGACGGCGACGATTTCGCCGAGGCGGCCCAGATTATCCACGTCTGCGCGCAAAATGACCTTCATGACCAAATCTCCTAGATTCTAGACTTTTTGAGCACGTCCGTGCTGTGGGTGGCGGAGTAGAACATCAGCGCCATCTGGCGGGCGCGCTTCACTTCGCGGGTGATGGCCCGCTGGTGCTTGGCGCAGGTGCCCGTGATGCGGCTGGCGATGATCTTGCCACGGTCGGTCACGAAGTCATTGAGGACTTCAGGGTGCTTGTAATCCAGTGGAATCTCGGGATTTTCGCAGAAACGGCAGTATTTTCTCCGGGGCGCGAATTTCTTCTTAAAGGACATCTTAGGCCTCCTCGGTGGTCTCGGCGAGTCGCACGGTGATGAATTTGAAAATGCCGTCGGTGATCCGAACGTTGCGTTCCAGTTCCGCCACGGCCTTGCGGGGCAGATCCATCTCCATGCGGATAAAGTGGCCACGGTTGAACTTGCGGACCGGATAGGCGGTATCCTTGATTCCCCAATCATCAACCTTGACGACCTTGCCACCCTCGCGCTCGGCGATGGCGGTCAGGTTGCCGACGATGTCGCGGCATTCATCCATGCCCAGCTCCGGACTCAGCAGGAGCAGTTCCTCATACCTTGTAATCATTATCAATCCTCCTTGTGGATTAAAGCCCGCCCTCTGTTTGGGCGAGCAAGGAATCAAGCCGATTATGCCCAAGGAGCAAGCCTGTCAAGGACTCGATCGGCCTGGACGACGCGAAAACGGCGAACCATCCCTCAGGGCGCTCGCCGTTCCCAAGCGCGCATTGCAGGCTGGCAATTTTGTTGGCACACGAAGACGGCCGCGCGGCATCCTCGTCCCGACGCTCCGCGCGAATCCAGATCATCTTTCGGCCGCCAGACTTGGCCAGTCACCACATTCATCCATTCAAGGAGTCGCGCATGCAGGTCGCCATCATGCAAAGCGCCCTTGGCCTGCTCGCCTTCGTGGGCATCGCCTGGGCCCTGTCCGAAAACCGCCGGGCCGTAAGGCCGCGTCTCGTCGTCATCGCCCTGGGCCTCCAGTTGGGCCTGGCCGCGCTTTTCGTGAAAGCGCCCATTTTTTCCGATGTCTTCCTGATCTTGAACGCGGCGGCGGAAGCCCTGGAAGCCGGGACCCGCGCCGGGACGAGCTTTGTCTTCGGCTATCTGGGCGGCGGCGCGCTGCCCTTCGCGGAACCCCAGCCCGGCGCGGCTTATATTTTCGCCTTCCGCGGGCTGCCCGTGATCGTGGTCACGGCCGCCCTCTCCGCCCTGCTCTACCACTGGAAGGTCATTCCGCTCCTGGTCCGGGGCGTGTCCGCGTTGCTCCAACGGACCCTGGGCATCGGCGGGGCCCTGGGCATCGGATGCGCGGCGAACATCTTCGCGGGCATGGTCGAATCCCCGCTCTTCGTGCGCCCCTATGTCGCGACCATGACCCGTAGCGAACTCTTCACCCTGATGACCTGCGGCATGGCCACCATCGCCGGAACCGTGCTCGTCCTGTACGCCGGCATCATCAGCCCGGTCCTGCCGGGCGCCTTGGGGCACATCATGACTGCGTCCCTGATCAGCGTCCCGGCCTCCATCCTTGTCGCCGGAGTCATGATTCCGGAAACCGGCGCACCCACCCGGGGCGAGATCACCCCGCCCGTGGAAAGCCAAGACGCCATGGACGCCGTGGTCCAGGGCACGGCCCTGGGCGTGAAGATCTTCATTAATGTCGCGGCTCTGCTCGTGGTGCTGGTGGCCCTGGTCAGCATGGTCAATCACGCCCTGGGCCTGCTGCCCCAAGCGGGCGACGCGCCCCTGACCATGCAGCGCATCCTGGGTTGGATCATGCGCCCGCTGGTCTGGCTGACCGGCATCCCCTGGGGCGAAACGCGGACGGCTGGGGAATTGATGGGCGTCAAGATCGTGCTCAACGAACTGCTGGCCTACCTGGACCTTGCGGCCCTGCCAGCCGGAACCCTGTCCGAACGCAGCATCCTGATCATGACCTATTCCATGTGTGGATTCGCCAATGTCGGCAGCCTGGGAATTCTCGTCGGAGGCATGTCCAGCCTCGCCCCGGAGCGGACTTCCGAGATCGTCGAGCTGGGACCGCGCTCCATCCTGGCCGGAGTGCTGGCGACGCTGATGACGGGGGCCGTGATTGGAATTTTGTGGTGAATTA
>CAYLNA010000068.1:0-8897 GCA_964384665.1 uncultured Desulfovibrionaceae bacterium
TGACGCTGACCCCGATGGGCGTGTTGACCTCGTGGGCCACCCCGGCCACCAGATCACCCAGAGCAGCCATCTTGGCTGAATGAACCATTTCCTTCTGGGTCTGCTTGAGGCGGTCCAGAGACTCCTCCAGACTGGTCTGATACTCGTGGTTCTGGCGTTGCAATCGGGCCCGCTCCAGGCAGGTTTCCACGGAATGGACCAGGATATTCATGTCCTGGATGGGCTTGACCAGATAATCCCAGGCTCCCTTGCGCAAGGCCTCGACCACGTCCCGGATGTCGCCCACGCCGGAGATGACCATGATCGGGGTTTCCGGGGATTCAGCCCGGACCGCTTCCAAAACCTGCAACCCGTCCATGCGCGGCATGCGCAGGTCCACCAAGACCATATCCGGCCTTTGGGCGCGGAACACTTCCAGTCCGTCCAGGCCATCCTGCCCCTGCACGACAGTGTAGCCGAAATCCTCCAGATAATTGCTCAGACTCTCGCGCACGGCCTGATCGTCATCGATGGTCAGGATGACCGCGCTCGCGGCATGATTCACAGTATACCTCCCGCGTGTTGTGTTCCCAAGATCACATCCGGCGGCGTCATGACCCGCTCTCCGCCATAATCATGACCCGCGCCTCAAGGGGCAGGGTAATGATGAACAGTGCGCCCCGACCCGGAGCCGATTCCACGTCCAGAGTTCCGCCATGGTTCTCGACGATGATGAAATACGAAACCGAAAGTCCCAGTCCGGTGCCCTCGCCCACGGCCTTGGTGGTGAAGAAGGGCTCGAAGACCCGGCGACGGATGTCCTCGGTCATGCCCGGTCCATTGTCCTCGATCTCGACACGCAGACTTTCTCCGTCCCGGCGCACGCGGAACACGAAGCGCGGACTCGCGGTTCCAGCCACGGACATGGCCTGGGCCCCGTTCTGAATCAGATTGAAGAAGACCTGCTGGATCTTGCTCTCCTCGCAGGGCACCAGCGGCGTGTCCGCCTCGTAGTCGCGCACGATCTCGATCCGCCGAAAATCATACTGTTTTTTGAGGTTGTAGTCGTTGGAGGCCAAATCCACGGTGCGATCAAGCAGGGCCCGGACATCGACCGAGGCCAAGCGCGAGGTGCTCTTGCGGCTGAACGACAGCATGTTGGCCACGATTTTGGCCGCACGCTGCCCGGACTCGGCGATGGAGTCGAGCATGCGCGCGCAGCCTCGTCGCTCCAGATAGGCCCGTAGCTGCTCCAGATCAAAGCCCAATTCCGTGGCCACAGCGAGGTTGGCCGGAAGCTCCTCGATCAGTCGGTTGCGCAGCACCTGCACGTTTTGCAGGATTCCGGCCAAGGGGTTGTTGATTTCATGGGCCATGCCGGCGGCCAAACCGCCCACGGACAGCATCTTCTCGGACTGGATCATCATTTCCTCGAGCTGGACCCGTTCGGTCACGTCGTCGAGCCGAATCACCGCGCCCTGCATTCCGCCGCTGACCAGGGGATAGATGGTAACATCGTAAAAAATGGTCTCTCCATCCCGAACTTGCGGCACCTTGCCGATTTTGTGGGGCGCGTTGCGGGCCATGGCATCCAGGATCTCAGTCTGGCGCACCGGGGCATCCGGAAAAATGTCCTCGAAAAGACCGCCCTCGGTCTCCTCCAGGGAGAGACCGGTGGCGAGCACGGTCTGACGGTTCCAGCGGGTGACGCGTCCGTCCTGATCCACGGCGATGAGCATGGATGGCATGGAATCGAGAATATCCCGTAAGGAGCCCTCGGTCTGTTTCAGTCTGGCCTCGGCCGCCAGACGCTGGCCAATGTCCCGTTTCAAATTTTCGAGCATCCCGTTCAGGGCTTCCACGACCATATCGATCTCATCGGGGCGATCCGGTCGCGTATGTTTGTCCAGGATCAGGGGGCCAGGCAGGTTCTCCAGACTCAATTTTGTCGCATGATCGGCCATTTGGCGCAGATGACGGGTGATGAGGCGGGTGGAAAGGGTAAGAATAATAATGGACACCAGAAAGGTCTTCACGCCCTGGGTGACCAGGATGACCAGCACCTTATCCAGCAGGCGCCCATACAGGGCGCCTTTGTCCACGGCCACTACCAGGGTTCCGATGCGCTCTGACCGCTCCTGGCCATGAAAAATGAGCGGATAGTTCTCGATCTGCAACGACTCGGCCGGAGCTTCAGTCCCCCGCAGCAGTTCCAGACCATCGGGCGAGGACACCCGCACATAGCGGATGTCCCGCAGCTCCAGCATGCCGTCGAGCTGCGCCAGGATCTGCTCCTCGTCCAGGTACCACAAGGAATTGGCCAAACTGGGCAGGCGAGACAGGCGGATCTGATCCAGCTGGCTCCGGAGCAAGTGCATGTCCGCGCGGTAGTCCATGTACAGTTGCGCGATGGTGCCCAGCATGGCCAGAAACGAACTGCCCAGCAGGATCAGTATCAGCAGCTTACGCCCCAGGCGGGTTCCCTTGGGCCAATTCCAGGAACGGGAAAATGTCATGCGCTCCTCGATGGTTCAGCCTCGACCAGCCCGGTGCGGAACATGCCTTCCGGGTTTTTTCCGGTCCATACCCCGAGCTTCCACGAAATGAAACGGGAAACTCCATTTCAACGGGAAATTGGATCAGGGCGCGATCAGACTGAGGCCGACAATAACCACCAGAGACGGGAGCAGGCTGGAAAGGCGGATGGAAGTCAGGCCCAGCAGGTTGATGCCGATGCCCAGGATCAGTGTGCCGCCCGTGGCTGTGAGCTGGGCGATGAGGTAGTCGGAAAAGGCGGATTGAAAGGTGCTGGCGAAGACGGTCAGCACTCCCTGATAGAGCAGGACCGGCAGGGCCGAAAACAGCACACCCGAGCCATAGGTCGAGGCCAGGGCGATGGAGGCGAAACCGTCCAGCAGGGACTTGGTGAAAAGGATGGAATGGTCGCCCCGGATGCCCTCGTCAAAGGAGCCCAGGATAGCCATGGCCCCGATACAGTAGATGAGGGATGCGTTGACCAGCCCGTCCACGAAGCGGGTATTGGAGGAGCGGACCAGGTTTTTGAGGACACCGGCCAAGCCCGCGAAGCGGTCTTCGAGACGCAGCAGTTCTCCCACGATCCCGCCGATGAGCACGCTCAGCACCACCAACAAGCCGTTCTTGCCCTGCAAAGCCATTTGCATGCCGATGACCAGCACGCACAGTCCAAGCCCCTGAAAAACAACCTGCCGCATTTTCTCCGGCAGCCGGCCATGGAACAGCAGGCCAAGGCCGCCGCCAACCAGGATGGCCACGGCGTTCATGACCGATCCAGTGGGAAAAACCATGATGAATCCTTATGGTGCGTCGTGTGGAGTCGGAAGGCCGGAGACAAGGGCATCCGGCCGGGTCGAATCAGGACTTGCCGCCGCCGGTCGAGGCGTAGCGCTCCAATTTTTTCTTGTAGGCCACCACGCCGCCGACCATGCCCTTGGCCATGGCCGCCAGATAGGCGTCCGACTTCAGGTTGGCGGCCTCGGCCGCGTTAGTCAGGTAGCCCAGCTCCACCAGCACCGAGGGCATACGCGCGCCGGTCAGGACGTAAAAAAACGCGCCCTTGGAGCCCAGGTTGCGCAGACCGAAGCCAGAGCGCATCCCGCGCACGGTCTCCGTCTGCATGAGCGAGGCCATGTCCTTGGACTCGGTGATTTTGGAATTGAGCATCAGATCCGAAAGAATGAACTGCATATCGCTGATCTTTTTTGCCGAAACTCCATTTTCTCGGGCCGCCACCCGCACGGACTGTGCGTCCGTGGCCAGGTTCAAATAGTAGATCTCCAGGCCCTTGATGCTTGAATCCGAGTAGGCATTGCAGTGTACGGAAATGAACAGGTCAGCATCCTTGGCGTTGGCTCTGGCCGTGCGTTCTTCCAAAGAAATAAATGCGTCCGTGGTCCGGGTGTAATGAACCTCGAAGCCCTGGTCCTGGAGCATCCGACCCAAAATTTTGGCCATGCGCAGGTTGATGTCCTTTTCCCGCACGCCATTGGCCATGGCTCCCGGGTCCTTGCCGCCATGACCGGGATCGATCATGACCGTGCGCACAGTGAGGCCTAACTGCTCGACCAAGCTGCCAGCCAGTTTTTTTTGTTTGGCGCCGATGTTGATTTGGGGAGATTCGGCCGGCGGGGGAACCATTGAACTGGGTCCTTTCTTCGTGGACGCAGATCGAGAGGCCGAGCCTGTCTTCGTGGCGGATGCATCCGTTGGGGCTCGCGCGCCGGTCTCCTTGGTCTGCAAATCTCGCAAGGCGGCATCGACCGCATCATTGGAGCCGGGCTCGCCCGAGCCGGATTTGACCGAGCCCGATGCGACCTCCACTTTAGTCGTGGCCGCACTGGCCTTGGACTCAGTGGACGCCGTTATTTTCTGCTTCGTCCCAAAAACATCGACGACAATACGGTACGGATCAGGCAGAGTGAAAACCCGGTAATGGTCCATCTGACGCAGATCCAAGGTCACGCGCGCGCCGCCCGCAGCGGACGATTCGGCCTGAATATGGGACAGGACACCGCCTCCCACGCTACGCGAAGGCGTGACAGCAGGCGCGACCACGGCCGAAGGCAGGGACAGAATCAACTGACGTTTGCCTTCGGCCTGTTCGACCACGGACCGTTCAAACGGCGCGTCCTTGTCCAGATCAAGCACGACCCTCATGTATTCTTGGCTAGGCCAACACCGAATGCCCATGAGCTTAGCGCTCAGAATTTTTTTCCCGCTCTGGGCGGGCGGCACTGTGACTGTGGAATTCGCGGCCGGGGTTGACGCGGCCTGGGCCACAGTCTGGGGCGGGACGCCGAATCCGGCCAACTGTTTTTTCGCGTCCGCAACCATGTCGCCCTTGGGATAACGCGCGACAATCCGTTCAAAGGCAGCCTTGGCCTTGACCGGGTCCTTGGCTTGCTCCTTCCAGATCAGGCCGAGACGGTAGACCGAGTCGTCGGTCCATTCATGATTCGGATAGGCCGCGATCATGCGATCGAAGGCGGCCAGGGCGTTATCCCGGTCGGACTTCAAAAAGGAACGCCGCCCCAATTCCTCATGCACCCGACCGACAAAGTACATGCACTTGGGCGCATCCTCGCCCTTGGGCGCGGCGGCCAGGGATTTCTCGAAATTGGCGAGCACCCTCTCCCACTCAGACCGCAGTCCCCCCTTTTTTTCATCCCCCAGCAAGGACTTGAAGGCGGTCATGCCCCGCATGTAATCTTCATGGGCCGAGGCCCAGGCCAAGCCGGCCAGCCCCAAAACCAGGGCCGCCGCGACAATGAATCGTAAACTTGATCGAAATTGCATCCTTATTCCACGGTTACGCTTTTGGCCAGGTTCCGGGGCTGATCCACATCCTTGCCCAGGTACACGGCCATTTCATAGGCAAAAAGCTGCACGGCCGGCAGCACCAGAAAACTCTTCAGCGGCCCCCAGGCCTCGGGCAGCACCCACGGACTTTCCACGGCCGGAGCCGCGCCCGGATTGACCAGGGCGATGATCCGCCCGCCGCGCGCCTGTACCTCTTGCAGATTGGACGCGACTTTCTGGAGCAGGTCGTCATTGAGCGCCATGGCGAAAGTCGGAAAATGGGCGTCGATCAGGGCGATGGGGCCGTGCTTCATCTCGCCGCTGGCATAGCCTTCGGCGTGGATGTAGGAGATTTCCTTGAGCTTGAGCGCCCCTTCCAGGGCCAGGGGGAAATACAGACCGCGCCCCAGGAAGAAGAAACTGCGGGCGTCGCTGTATTCCTGGCACAGGATCTTGGCCTGTTTCCGGATGGCTGGCAGTTCCGCTTCGAGCAGGTCGGAGATCCGGATCAGGGCGCGCAGACAGTCCTCGCTCGTCTCCGGAGCCAGGGTCCCCTTGCGGGCGGCCCAGGCCAGGGTCATGAGCAGAAGGACCACCATCTGGCTGCACATGGCCTTGGTCGAGGCCACGCTGATTTCCGGGCCGGCCTGGGTGTACACCACGCTGTCCGACTCGCGGGCAATGGACGATCCGACCACGTTACACAGACCAAGAATCGGTGCTCCGGCCTCGCGGGCGATGCGGATGGCGGCCAGGGTGTCGGCCGTTTCACCGGATTGGCTGATGGTCAAAACCAGATCGCCGGGCAGGAACACGCTGTCCCGGTAGCGGAACTCCGAGGCGATCTCGACCTGGACCGGAATGCGCGCCCACGTTTCGAGCAGATACTTGGCCCACAGCCCGGCATGGTAGGAGGTGCCGCACGCCACAATGGTCAGACGCTCGGGCACGGGCAGGGCGTCCAACTCCGGCAACACGACCCTGCCCTTCTGGACGCGGCCGGCCAGGCAATCGCGGATGACCTTGGGCTGCTCGAAAATCTCCTTGAGCATGAAATGCTTGTAGCCGTCCTTCTGGGCGGCCTGGACGTCCCAGGAGATATGGCGGACCTCCTTGGCCTTGGGCTCCAGGGTGGCGATGTCGAAGACCTGCCAGGACGAGGCGTCGATCTCGACCAGTTCGCCGTTATCCAGAAAGACCACCTCGCGCGTGTAGGGCAGGAAGGCCGGAATGTCGGAGGCGACGAAGTTTTCGCCCACGCCCACGCCCATCAAGAGCGGACTGGCCTTGCGGCTGGCCCAGATCACGCCCGGGTGCTCGCGCGAGAGCAGGGCGAAGGCATAGGCCCCGTCCACCCGGGCCAAGGCCCAGGATATGCCCCGGCGCACGTCGCCGGTCTGGTCCACGCCCTTGGCGATCATGTGCACGAGGATCTCGGTGTCGGTCTCGGACAAAAAAACATGACCCTCGGCCTGGAGGCCGGCCTTGAGTTCGGCGTAGTTCTCGATGATCCCGTTGTGGACCAGGGCGAAGCGCCCGGCTCCATCCATGTGCGGGTGGGCGTTGCGCTCCACGGGCAGACCGTGGGTGGCCCAGCGGGTATGGCCGATGCCGCACAGGGAGCTGGTCGTGTCCAGACCCCGGATCTTGTCGTCCAGCGCGCCGAGCTTGCCTTCGGCCCGAATGACGTGCAGGCCGCGCGGATCTTCATAGGCCACGCCGGCCGAATCATAGCCCCGGTATTCCAAACGACGCAGGCCCTCGACAATGGCCGGAATGGCCGGCCGATGTCCGCTGTATCCGATGATGCCGCACATGGTTAGTCCCCCAGTTCGCGCATGGCCCTGGCCCAGAAGTCCGGCCAGAGCGCGAGCAGATTGTTCATGGCCATGCGGCGATGGCTGCGGCCGTTTTTCGTATCCGCGTCCATTTCCGCTGCTGTACACCCCAGTTTTGGATCGAAAAAGACAGGATCATAGCCGAAGCCGTTGGTTCCGCGCGGCGCTCTGGCCACCAGACCGGGCCAAGCGCCCCGGCCGATGGCCTCCTGGCCGCCCGGTGTGGCCGCGAGCATGACGCAGGCGAAATGGCAACTTCGGTCGGGGTCGGATACGTCGCGCATAGCGTCGAGCAGCTTGGCGGTGTTTTTCTCGTCTGTGGCATCCTCGCCGCTGTATCTGGCCGAATGCACACCCGGAGCGCCGCCCAGGGCGTCCACGGACAGGCCCGAATCGTCGGCCACGGCCACCAGACCAGTGGCCTGGGCCACGGCCAGGGCTTTGATCCGGGCGTTGGCTTCAAACGTGTCCCCGGTTTCGGGGATGTCGCCGATCTGGGGAAAGTCCTTCAGACCCAGCACCCGGATTCCAGGGGCCAGGGAGGCCAGCATGGCCGAGAGTTCACGGATTTTTCCGGCATTGCCCGTGGCCAGCACCACTGTATTCATCGCGTCATCCTGTTATGGGCAGAGGTCAAGAAGTTCAAAACGAAAGGAAGCCAGATCGGCATGGATCATCCGGCCAGCCAGACGTAGTCGGGCCTCCCGGAGATAGTGCACGGTTTCGGCGGCCATGAGCGACGCGGCCAGGCAGGCGGCCGGGGCCAGACTGCCCAGGACATGCTCGGCATCCGCGTCGGCCGGGTTGGTCCACATGGCCGAAATACCGATCTGACCGGGTAGTTCGCTGCCGACCAGGGCCGTCCAGCCGGCCACGGCCGCTGACACAACTGGCAGCCCGGCCCGGCCGGCCGCCTCGTGCAGGGCTCGGCGCGGCCCGATTCCGCCCAGGGCGTCAATCACGATTTCCACGCCATGCAACGCCTCGGGCAAAGTGGTCGCGTCCAGAAAAAAATCCAGAACCTCGACCCGAACCAGCGGACAGGTCGCCCGGGCTCGCTCGGCTCCGGCGCGGGCCTTGTTCTGGCCGAGATTTTCGGCCGAAGACAAGAGCTGGCGGTTCAGGTTGCTGTCTTCGAAGCCATCGCCATCAGCCAATCTGATGCGCCCTACTCCGAAGCGGGTCAGCAACTCCAGGACGTATCCGCCCAGGCCCCCGGCCCCGACTACAAGCACACGGGCGTCCAGCAGCCGGGCTTGCTCAGCCGGGGAAATGGCGTGCAGATTCTTGAGCAGGACGGACGGGACAATACCCTGATCCAGAGCCGCGCGTGCGGCCTCGGGCGCGGACAGACCAGAAACCTGACACAGTTCGTCCAATTCACGCAATCCGATGGTCCGCACTTGGCGCTGCGTGTCCTGGCGGGTCAGGGCATCCAGGCCAGGAATCGGCCCCTCGTTCATCCGCCCCCCACAGCCGGAAACAGACCGACTTGGTCGCCGTCGACGAGTGCTGTGTCCAGGGCGCTGTTCTTGCTATTGATGAAAACCAGCTTGATGTCGGCCTCGGTCAGGCCCAGAGTGGGCAGCATGGCGCCAACGGTCAGGCCGTCGGCTAGGTCAAGGGTTCCACCGGGCGGGTTGTGTCCGCACAGGGTCGCGTAGCATTTGACGGAAATTCGCATGACATTTCCAGGGACGCGGCGCGGCCGCGCTCGTTTGGAGGTTGGCTTGAAGGAATATC
>CAYLNA010000069.1:0-4151 GCA_964384665.1 uncultured Desulfovibrionaceae bacterium
TGCGCATGGCCTTTTTGTCCTGGGTCAGTTTCGAGCCCATGTGGTTGTTGACCCCGTCCACTTCCGGCAGGCGGGCCAGGTTGGCGACCAGGGTCCGCTCCAGTTCGGCGGGCGACATGGCGAGGCGCAAGGTGCCGGGCCCGGAGTTGGTCCTTGGGTAGCCCTCGGGCTCGCAGGGCAGGTGCAGGAACAGCTCGCGGTTGTTTTTGCGGGCGATGCCGGCCACCTCGCGGGCCTTGGTGGTGAACGGCAGGATCGAAAACGTGACCGGAACGGGCAGGCGGCTCAGGCGCTGGGCCGTCTTGGCGCTTTCGCCGAGGTCGTCGATGATGATGACCAGGCGTGGCGTCTTGCCTCCATGCCGCGTAGGCTGCTCGGGCTGTTCGGGTTGAGGCGGCGTGCTCGGCAGCGGCAGGAAGAGATGGTGGGTGGGCTGGCCTTGGATGGAGATTTCGAGGTCCCGTGGATTTTCGTTCACGGTCTCGATGGCGGCGGTGGGCTCCGTCTGGGCCAGGGCGCGCCGCAGTTCGGCCAGGAAGTCAAAGACATCGTGGCGGGCGTAGATGGTCAGGTTCTGGTAGTGGAATTCCTGACCGTTGAAACGCCGGCTCTCGACGGCCCGGTGACGCAGGTCGGCGTCGGATTCGCCCAACCTGTCCAGGGCCTCCAGGATGGCCAGATCCACCTCCCGGACCTTGGCCTCGAAATCCTCGGCGACGGCTTCGTACTCCAGGGCTTGGGGCTCCTGTTGGTCCACGGAGGACGGCGCCTGGGCCGTGTCGGCCGAGGGCGACGGAGTCGTCCGCGGCGTGCTGGCCGATTCCGCCGGCCTGGGAGCGACGCTCTGTTTGACCACGGGTCGCGGCGCGCTGGACGTTTCCTGGCTGGGCCGATCCGAGGCCAGCCGCAGGACGAGGAGAAGGGTCATGCCCGTGATCAGGATGACGCCAACCAGGGCCAGGACGCGGAACAGGGGGAAACGGGACGCCTTTTTCGAACGCTTCGTACTTTTTTTGGGGGGCATGGGCGTGGTGGAAACGAAAGCGGGGCGGCCAGGCCGCCCCGCTTGAGCTGCTTAGTTGGCGGAGAGTTGGGTGATGCGGGGCAGGGACTTGACCAGGCTCAAGCCCAGCCGGAGCTGGTTGTCCTTTTCCAGGATGTCCTTCACGTCGGCGCTGGCCGCGCCGCGCTGGCCGTTGCCGTTGGGATTGTCGAGGTGCTTGGACAGATCCGCCTCGCGGAAGGCGTCGTTGTCCTCGGCGTCCTTGGCCGGCGCGATGAAGGGTAACTCGATGTCCGGGGCGATGCCCTCGGCCTGGATGGAACGGCCGCCCGGCGTGTAGTAGAGGGCGATGGTCAGCTTGACCGCCGATCCATCGGACAGGGGCATGATGGTCTGGACCGAGCCCTTGCCAAAGGTCCGCTCGCCGACGAGCATGGCCCGCTTGCGGTCCTGCAGGGCGCCGGCCACGATTTCCGAGGCCGAGGCCGAGCCGGCGTTGATGAGCACGACCACCGGGCAGGTCACGTCCGTGGACTGCTTGGCGGCCATTTCGTCCCGGCGGGACTTGGGATCGCGGCCCTGGGTGTAGACGATGAGGCCGTCGCGCAGGAAGGTGTCGGAGACCGAGATGGCCTGGTTCAAGAGGCCGCCGGGGTTGTTGCGCAGGTCGAGGACCACGCCCTTGAGTTCCTTGGCGGCGGTGTATTCCTTCAGCTTGCGGTGCAGGTCGTCGGTGGTGTTGGCCTTGAAGTCCGTCAGGCGGACATGCAGATAGCCCGGCTCCAGTTCCTTGGTCTTGACGCTGACCAGGGGGATGATGCCGCGCACGATGGTGATTTTTTCCGTGGCCTGGGCGTCCTTGTGCAGGATGGTCAGGGTCACCGGTTCGCCCTTGGGGCCGCGGATCTTGGACACCGCGTCCTCCAAGGAAATATCCAGGGCCGACTGGCCGTTGATTTCGACGATGATGTCTCCGGGCTTGAGCCCGGCCTTGTCCGCCGGCGTGTCCTCGATGGGCGCGATGACGGTCAGGCGCTTGTCGCGGACACCGATCTGGATGCCGATGCCGCCGAATTCGCCCTGGAATTCCTCCTGCATCATCTTGAACTTGTCGAGTTCGATGAAGGCCGAATGGGGGTCGATGGAATTGAGCATGCCCTGGATGGCGCCGTGGATGAGATCCGCGCGGTCCACTTCCTGGACATAGTTCTTTTCGATCAGATCGAGCACCTGACTGAACTGCTTGAGGGCCTGGTAGTGATCCGTATCCCGTGCTTGGCTGGATGACGCGGTGGTGCAGAGGCTGGCCAGAAGAATCATCGTGCCAAGGATATGGCTGAAACGCATGATGTCCTCCCTAAGGGAAAGGCGAGAATGGTTGGGGTTCACGGGAATGCCGATGTCGTGGTTTGTCCGGGTTCTTCTGGTTTTTAGCCCGATTGTAACCATTTCAGCGGATTAATGGCTTTCTGCCGAAAACGCAATTCAAAATACAATCCAGGGCCCTGGGCCTTGGGGTAGAACCCGCTGACGCCGATTTGATCCCCCTGGCCGACCTCGCGGCCGACCTCGACGGACGTCTCGGCCAGGAAGGCGTAGACCGAATAGTAATCCTCGCCGTGGAAGACAACGACGACCTGGCCGAAGCCGCGCAACTGGTCATTGTGGACCACCTTGCCCCAGGACACGCTGCGGACCGCGGCGCCCGGAGCCAGGGCCAGGCCGATGCCGTTGCTGGGCGTCGCGCCCTCGGGCGCGAAGGAGGCGACGATTTTGCCCCTGGCCGGCCAGGGCAGCTTGCCCTGCTGCTTGGAGATCTGCTTGGCCGCCTGCAGGCTGATCTGGTGGCGCAAGGAGGCGATGGACCCGAGCAGGTTCTGGACTTCCTTTTCGCCCTGGACGCGCTTGGTCCGGACGTCCTTGATCCGGGCCTCGTAGCTGGCTTGCTTCTTCTGGAGGACGGCCCTGGAGTCCTTGATTTTGCCCAGCTGCGCGTCGATCTTGGCCGCGGCCTCGTCCAGGCGGGATTGCTCGTCGGCCATGATCTGGCTCTGGCGTTCGATTTCCTCGCGCATGCCCTGGGCCTCGCGGTACAGAGCGGACAGCCATTCGGCCTTGCGATTGGCCTCGGCCCATTTCTCGGTCGAGGCGAAGCCCTCTTCCCTGGCCTTCAAATAGATGGGCCACAGGGTCTGCATCAGGCTGGACAGGCGTGCGGCGGTCTTGTCCCGCTCCGCGAGCAGGGCGGCCAGACGCGCGTCGCCCGCGTTCCGTTCCGCCTTCAGGGCGTCCAGATCCGTTTCCAGCTTGTCCAGGGCGGACGCCGCGTCCTTGACCGAGGTTTCCAGCTTGGCCAAGTCCTTGTGCAGGCTTCGCTCCTGCTCGGTCAGAGCCGCGATGCTTTTCTTCCGCGCGTCCAGTTCGGCGCTTTTGCGGGTCACGTCCTCCTCCAGGGAGGCGGCGTCGAGCAGGGGCGCGAAGACGAGGACGAAGAGGAGCAAGATGCCGGAAATCCGGCCCATGACGCGGGATGCGGGGCGGTTCATGGGCCTGGGATGATGCTTTTTCCGGTCCAGGTCAAGGATGGGGCGTGTCCAGGAACACGGCCAGGGGGCAGGCCGCGCACTTGCCGGCCTTCTTGGCGCACCAGGCTTTGCCGGTGCGCACGATGAGGGCGTGGAATTCGTTGAACAGGCATGGGTCCGACGGGAGCGCGTCCATGAAGAACGCGCGCAGTTCGGCGTAGCCGATGTCCTCGGGTACGAGCAGATGTCGGTTCAGAATGCGTTTGGTGTAGGCGTCGACCACGAAGGTCGGGCGCCCGAGGGCGTAGAGCAAAATGGAGTCGGCCGTTTCCGGACCGACTCCCGAGACGCCGAGCAGGGCCTGGCGCAGGACGGCGGTGTCCCAGTTCGCGAGGCGCTCCAGGTCCAGGCCGCACGCTTCGTCGAGAAACTCCAGGAAATTGCGGACCCGTCTGGCCTTGACCCGAAACGATCCGGACGGCCGGATCAGTTCGGCCAGTTCCGTTTCGGGCAGGGCGCGCAGGGCCCGCGCGTCGAGCAGATCCCGCTCGCGCAGGGCGGCCATGGCCTTTTCGACATTGGGCCAGTTCGTGTTCTGGGTCAGGATGGCCCCCAGGGCGATC
>CAYLNA010000069.1:4251-8823 GCA_964384665.1 uncultured Desulfovibrionaceae bacterium
TCAGGATGGCCCCCAGGGCGATCTCGAACGGCGTTTTCCCTGGCCACCAATGGCTGGGGCCCAGTTCGGACAGCATGGCCTCGAACATGGCCATGAGCCGGGCCTGGCGTTTCATGTCCGGAAGACGAGCAGGACCCAGTCCTGGGCGTGGGAAATCTCCGGCGCGGGCAACCCCTGGTCCATGTAGGCGGCCGCGACCCGCTCGGCCTGTTCGCGCAGGATGCCGGACAGGATCAGAACACCCGGATGGCCCAGGCGGGCGCGGATGGCCTCGGCCATGTCGATGAGGGGGTTGGCCAGGATATTGGCCAGGATGCAGTCGAAGCGCTGGTCGGCGGGGATGGCGTCGATGCTGCCCACGCCCAGTTCCAGGCCGGCTTCGACCCGGTTCAGGGCCGCGTTTTCGCGGGCGTTGTCGATGGCCACGGGATCGATGTCCAGGCCGAGGCCGCTCAGCCCGAGGTGCGCGGCGGCGATGCCGAGGATGCCCGAGCCCGTGCCCAGGTCCAGAAAGGTCTGGCCGGCGCGGACCTCGCCGCTGGCGGCCAGTCGGTCCAGAGCGCCGAGGCAAAGGGCCGTGGTCTGGTGGTGGCCGGTGCCGAAGGCCATTTTCGGCTCGATCAGGATGGTCTGGGCGGTCTGGGCATCGCCAGCCATCCAGGACGGCAGGACCACGAAGCGTTCGCCGATGCGGATGGGCGTGAAATACTGCTTCCAGGCGCTGGTCCAGTCCGCGTTGTCGACGCTGTCCGTTTCCAGGATCAGGTCCGGGCAGGCGTCATGGAGGATGGCCTCGACCTCGGCCGACTGTTCGGGGCGGTCGAAGTGGACGACGAGGCGGCGCCGACCGTCGATCAGACCTTCGTCCAGCCAACCCCAGGAGGCGTGCAGGTACAGAAGGCCGGTGACGAGATCTTCGTGGGCCGGGGCAAAGGACAGGGAGAGGCGGGAGAGTTTATCGGGCATTGGTTCTGGCCTGGTAACGGGACATGGACCGTTCGAGTTTGCGGCTGAATGCGGTCAGCACCCAGCAGATGATGAAATACAAAAGGGCGATGGCCAGGAAGATTTCCATGGGCGCCTTCATGGTCCGCGTGTAGATGTGGCGGGCGGACAAGGTCAACTCGTTGACGTTGATGATCATGGCCAGGGACGTGTCCTTGGTCAGGGACACGAACTGGTTGACGAAGGACGGGATCATGTTGCGCAGAGCCTGCGGCAGGATGACATGGAGCATGGCCTGGGTCTGGGACAGGCCCGAGCCACGGGCCGCCTCCATCTGTCCCTTGGGCAGGGCCAGGACGCCGGCGCGGACGATCTCGGCCACATAGGCCCCGGTGAAGACGATGAAGGCCGCGATGGCGCTTTCGGTCTCGGGCACGGCGTGGCCCATGAGGATGGGCGCGAAAAAGTAGAACCAGAAGATGACCATGAGGAGCGGGGTGCCGCGGATGACCTCGATGTACACGAGGGCCGGCCAGGACAGCCAGCGGCGCTTGGACAGGCGCATGAGCCCCACGCCCAGGCCGATCCAGAAGGCCCCGAAGATGCCGATGACGGCCATGACCACGCTCATGGCCAGCCCCCCCAGTGGACCCTTGGGATAGGCGCCCATGAGCAGGTAATCGAAATTTTTCCAGACCACGCCCCAGTTGGAGAAGAGGCCGACAAACCAGGTGATGAAGGTATCCATGTCCGCCTCCTACCGACTGCCCACGCGCAGATAGTGCTTGTTATACAGATTGATGCTCAGGGACACGAGGAGCGACAGGGTTAAATACATCAGCGTCGAGACCGTGAAGGCTTCGAATCCGTGGAAGGTGTGGGCCTCGACCTGGCGGGCCATGTAGGTCAGCTCCATGACGCCGATGGTCATGGCCAGGGAGGAATTCTTGATCAGGTTCAAAAACTGGCTGATCAGCGGCGGAATGATGATCCGGAAGGCCTGGGGCAGGATGACGTATCGCATGGCCTGGAGGAAGGTCAGGCCCGTGGCCCGCGAGGCTTCGAGCTGGGTCCGGGGAATGGACAGGATGCCCGAGCGCAGTTCCTCGGCGATGAAGGCGGCGGTGTAGGTGGTCAGGGCGATGACGCCGGTGGCGAATTCGATGTTCTGCTTGTAGAGCCATTCCTTGAAAAATTCCGGCAGGAGGGGGTCCGAGCCGAAATACCAGAAGAAAATTTGGACCACCAAGGGCGTGTTGCGGAAAAATTCGATGTAGGCGGCGGCGGTCCACTCCAGGGGCTTGCGCCGGGACAGGCGCATGACCGTGAGCAGGGTGCCCAGAAGCAGGGCCAGGATGATGGACAGGCCCGACAGTTGGAGGGTCACGGACAGGCCGTCCAGGAACCAGCGGCCGTATTCTCCGGAAAAGACGAGGGACCAGTTGAACGTGTACTTCATGTGTGCCTGCAAGGGATCTCGGAAGTCGTGAAAAAAACGGCCGGCTCCGGGGCCGGCCGCCATTGTCGTCGGGAGCGATGGGTTACGGCCAGATTTCCATGGTCCATTCCAGGGGAATGGGGAATTTGGTCGTGGGGCCGAACCACTTGTCGTAGAGCTTCTGGTATTCTCCGGACTTCCACATTTCCATCAGCGTGATGTTAACGAAATCGCGGAAATCGGAATCGTTTTCGGGCAGGCCGATGCCATAGGGCTCGGCCGCGATATCCTCGCCGACCACGGCGAAGTTCTCGGGGTTATCATCGGAATTGCGGATGCCGAGCAGAATGGGGGCGTCGGTGGTCACGGCCACGACCTTGCCCTGCTTCATGGCCAGGAAGGCCTCGGGATAGGTCTCGAAGGAGACGACATCACAGGCGGGCTGGGCTTTTTTCACGTTCTGTTCGGACGTGGAGCCCTTAGCCGAGCCGACTTTCTTTCCGGCCAGATCGGCCACGGATTTGATGCCCGAATCCTTCTTGACCAGCAGCTTCTGCGCGGCCGGGAAATAGGTGATGGAGAAGTCGACCTTCTCCTCGCGCTCGATTTTGTGGGTCATGGTGGCGGCGATGAGATCGATGGCGCCCTGCTCCAGCATGGGGATGCGGGTGGCGGAGGTCACGGGCTTCAGCTCCAGCTTGACGCCGAGCTTGGCGGCCATGGCCGCGCAGAGATCCGCTTCGAAGCCGACCAGCTGGTTGGAGTTCTCGTCCACGTAGCCGAAGGGCGGCTGGGAGTCCTTGACGCCGGCGACCAAGGCGCCGCGCTGCTTGATCTCGTCCAGTTTGCCGGCCTGCGCGCTGGACAGCCCCAGGGCAAGCACCGCCATCAACATTACCGCCGATTTCCACATTTTTGTCATGACAGTCTCCTCACGTTGCAGGTTGTATGGGTTTAGAGAATTTCTCTCAAAAACGCCTTGGTCCGCTCGTGCTCCGGATTGGTGAAGAAGTGTTCCGGCGTGCCCCGCTCCAGGATCTCGCCGTGATCCATGAAGATGACGCGGTCGGCCACCTCGCGGGCGAAGCCCATCTCGTGGGTCACGCAGAGCATGGTCATGCCCTCGCGGGCCAGATCCTTCATGACGTTCAGGACTTCGTTGATCATTTCCGGGTCCAGGGCCGAGGTAGGTTCGTCGAAGAGCATGATTCGCGGCTTCATGGCCAGGGCCCGGGCGATGGCCACGCGCTGCTGCTGGCCGCCGGAGAGTTCCACCGGGAACTTGTGGGCCTGGTTGCCGATGCCGACCCGCTCCAGCAAGCGCAGCGCCGTGGCCTCGGCCTCGTCCTTGGCGATATTCTTGACCTTGATCGGGGCCAGGGTGATGTTCTTGAGGACCGTCAGATGCGGATAGAGGTTGAACTGCTGGAAAACGATGCCGATTTCCGCGCGCAGGGCGTTGATGTCCTGGCTTTTGATGTCCTGGCCGTTGATGACGATTTCGCCCTGATCCACGTCCTCCAGCCGGTTCACGCAGCGCACCAGGGTTGACTTGCCGGATCCGCTGGGGCCGCAGATGACCAGAACTTCCCCTTTCTCCACGGTTTCGTTGATATTCTTGAGGACGTGAAAATCCCCGTACCATTTATTGATATTGCGGAATTCGATCATGGGCATGCGCAAAGTCCTGTCGCGAAAGGGGTTGATGCGGATGGACGGACGGCCGCGCGGCCGTGTCCACAACCGCTCTGTCTAGGGAGATGTGGCGTTTTTGTCAAATCGGCTCGATGGAAACACAATTTTTTGATGAATCGGGGCGGTTTTTTCGAATGCTGTGCGCCACGCGCGGAGGGATGGCGAAGGATCGCCGTTTGGATGGCTGGCGCGGCGCGTTGGCATCCCGGAATCGCGGCCGCGGTTCCGGGATGTCTCGCTTGACAAAATCGTGAATCAGCTTTGGGCCAGGATCGCGTCCAGGGCCTGGGCGAAGGCGTCCAGTTCGTCCTGGGTGATGATCAGGGGCGGAAGCAGGCGCAGGACCTTGTCCTGCGTCAGGTTGAGGATGAAGCCCGCGTCGAGGAGAGCCTTCCAGATTTCGGCTCCGGGATGGGTCAGCTCGATGCCGATCATGAGCCCGTGCACGCGGACGGCGGCGATATGGGCGGGGTGCTTGGCCTGGAGCGCGCCCA
>CAYLNA010000070.1:0-8654 GCA_964384665.1 uncultured Desulfovibrionaceae bacterium
TCGATATGCACGTATTCCGGATAGATGGACGTGGCGTGATAGGCGGCCGGGGCCACGCCGTCGGTCGGGGCGGGCTCGAAAACGGCCAGCGGCGCGTGGCGCAGGCCTGGCGTGCTGAAATCCGGTTCCTGATAGGTGGGCAGGGTGAACATGACGCCTCCGCAGGTTGGTTTTCTTCCCGTCTAGCCCGAATCATGCCTCCGGACAATGCTCCGTGCTTCGTCGGCCCGCGTTTGCGCGGGCTTCCGCGTTGCGGTAGGCTTCGCGCACGGTTCCGGCTTAAATTCCTGTCCGCACGGAGGACGCATGCCCGAGAAGGTCATCATCATGGGCGCGGCTGGCCGCGACTTCCACAACTTCAACGTCTCTTTTCGCGGTAATCCCCGCTATCGGGTGGTTTGTTTCACCGCCACCCAGATTCCGGACATCGACGGCCGGATCTATCCGCCGGAGCTGGCCGGAGCCATGTATCCGGACGGCATTCCCATCCACGCCGACACCGGGCTGGAGCGGCTCATCCGCGACCACGCGGTCGATCTCGTGGTTTTTTCCTATTCGGACATCTCCCACGAGGAGGTCATGCACAAGGCCTCTCTCGTCGCGGCGGCCGGGGCGGATTTCATGATCGCCAGCGCCAGCTCGACCATGCTGGACAGCGTCCGGCCCGTGGTCGCGGTCTGCGCCGTGCGCACGGGCTGCGGCAAGTCCCAGACCAGCCGGGAAGTGGTGCGCGTTCTGCAAGCCGCCGGTCTGCGCGTGGCCGCGGTCCGCCATCCCATGCCCTACGGCGATCTGCGCGCCCAGGTCGCCCAGCGTTTCGCCTCCCACGCCGATCTGGATCGCCACCGCTGCACCATCGAGGAACGGGAAGAATACGAGCCCTTTATCGAAATGGGCGCGGCCATCCATGCCGGGGTGGATTACGAGATCATCCTGCGCCGGGCCGAGGCCGAAAGCGACGTCATTGTCTGGGACGGCGGCAACAACGACACGCCGTTCTTCCGCCCCACGGTGCACGTCGTGGTTTTCGACCCCCACCGGGCCGGGCACGAGCTGCGCTACCACCCCGGCGAAACCAACCTGCGCATGTGCGACATCGCCGTCATCAACAAGGTCGACAGCGCCAGTCCCGAGGCCGTGGAGGACGTGCGCCGCAATATCCGCCGGCACAATCCGGCGGCGCGCATCGTGTTGGCCGCCTCGCCCCTGAGCGTGGACCGGCCGGAGTTGATCCGGGGGCGGCGGGTGCTGGTGGTGGAGGATGGGCCGACCTTGACCCACGGCGGCATGCGTTTCGGCGCGGGGAGTTTGGCCGCGCGGGCGCACGGCGCGGCCGAAATGGTGGACCCGCGCCCGTGGCTGGTCGGTTCCCTGCGGGAGACCTTCGCCGCCTACCCAGGCATCGGACCGCTCCTGCCGGCCATGGGCTACGGCCCGGCCCAGGTCCGCGATCTGGAAGCGACGATCAACGCCGCGCCCTGCGACGTGGTCGTTTCGGGCACGCCCATCGACATCGCCCGGCTGGTGCGCGTCAACAAACCCGTGGTCCGAGTTCGCTACGGCTACCGGGATCACGGGGAGCCGACCTTGGCGTCGTTGTTGCGGGAAGCATTGAGACTGTGAAGGAAGAAATGTCGGACGTTTTCGTGACGCCGCGCGCGGCGCGGATACTGGACCGGGCATGTCATACAATTTACTTTTCTTGACATCCGCTCCTGCTTCGGGCTTAACGGCCGGCGAAAACAACAAGGATATGCCCAGATTGGAGATTGCATGAAGAATACAGTATCCACTTTCAGATTGGCCAGGCTTTGCGACCCATGGACCACGGATGCCGTGAAACGGTCGTTCTGTATTCCCTTTTTGTTTGGTATCTATTCCTTCTAACGCGGAACTTCTCCTTCACGACATGGCTCATATTCACGGAATTGCCGGGGCGAGCGCTCATGGCATGGGCAACGAACGCTATAGACGACTGGTCGTTACGTCCGTCCTGCCCGTCGCGTCCTTGTTCGCGCTGATTGCTTTTGGCCTGTACGCGGTGCAGCGGGGCTGGATGTGGCTTGCGTTCCTTTGCGCGGGAACCTTTGTCGGCGGAATTTTATTTTTGGAAAAACGCGGGGCGGCCCTGAAACAACGCGTTGTCCATGCCGAAACGGGCGCGGCGGCCGAACAGGTCGTGGCCGAGGCCCTGCACCGCCTGCCCGAGGAGTATCACGTCTTTCATGATCTGGACTTCAATGGCTTCAACATTGATCACGTGGTGGTCGGACCCAACGGCATTTTTCTGATCGAGACCAAAAGCCAAACGGGCGCGGTCAGCGCCGCTGGCGTGACCTTGCGTAAGAGCGGCTGGCCGTTTTTCAAGGATCCCCTGAGCCAATGTTGGCGTCAGGCCTACGCCTTGCGGGATTATTTGCTCCAACACAATGTTCAGAAGGCGTTCATCACGCCGGTTTTGTGTTTCAGCCGCGCTGCCGTGGACGTGCGGCAACCAGTGCGGGATATCGCCGTTCTGGGTGTCCGTCATCTCGCGCCGTTCATCCTGAACCAAGTCGGCGCGGCGAGCGTGGAGACGCGGGAGCTGGCCATCGAGGCCTTGCGGGGCCGCGTTTCCGTGCAGTGTTCGTACTCCGTGCGGAGCGATCTGCCTGGTCCGGAGTGGACCGGGCGGTTCATGATCTGTCCCAAATGCCGCTACGAACGCGATCTCAATGAAGACGCGTTCGTGCCCCTGGATCAATGCCCCCGGTGCGGGGTGCAGTATGCGCGGGCCCTGGAGGCCATGCAGGAAGCCGTCGGCGCGAAGGGTTTTTGGGATACCCTCGGCGACATTGCGCGGACCTCGCTTCTATTGGCGTTCAAGCTCATGCTGCCCGGGGCGGGAGTTTTGCTGGTGGTGGGCTTGATCGTGTTCCCAAGGCTGCGGCGCCTGGGGCCCGTCCTTCCGGAGAGCGTTGTCGCGAATTCATCCCGCTCCGAACTCCAGGTCCAAACCCCGCCCTCGTCCCCGCCGGTCGCTGGCGCGCGGCCCGCTCTTTCCGGCCGCGACTCGACTCCCGCCGCGCCGGTCCCCTCGGCGCAAACTCCGCCGGCATCTCCGCCCTCGTCTCCGCCGGTCGCCGTCGCGAGGCCCGCTGCTCCGGGGCAAGGCGCGGGTCCCGTCGCGAAGCAAATTTCCCCAACGCCTCCGCCGTCGCTGTCGACAGCCGCGCGCTCCGGCGCTTCGGGCCAGGACTCGGCCGCCGCCGCGAAGGAGGCCGCGCGCCCAGCGTCCAGTTCGTCCATGTCCGGCACGCTGGCCGTGAGCGCCCGGAGCGACATCACGGTGTGGTTCGTGGACCAGTATTCCTCGGCCAAGGTCGGCCCGTTTCACATCGCCGCCGGTTCGATCCGCGAGATTGTCCTGCCCAAGGGGCTGTATACGGTGGACTATGTGCAAAAAGGCAAGCACCGGCAGACTTCGGTGAGTTTCGTGAGCCAGCGGGGAGAGCTGAAATTGTAGACGCCGCCCTTGACCGGGGCGTCGACGTTTCGCGTCCGCGATCCCGCCCCGTGTTCCCTTTCCACTCACCCCTCGCGACAACACCACGCATTGCAAACCACGGTCACCCCCGTCTGGCTTGATGTCCGGACGAGGGTGGGCCGTTCATTTTCCGATTCCGGGCGGTTCAGGCCGGGGCGCGCAGTCGGCGCAGGCTCCAGCCGAGGAGGTAGCCGGCCGTGGCCACGGCGATGATGGCCGCGCCGGAGGTGATGTCGTGGTGGTAGGACACGGCCAGGCCCGCCACGCAAAAGAGGAGGCTGGCCAGGGTCGCCAGGGCCATCATCTTCCACAGGGAATTGGTGAACAGCTCGGCCAGCATGGGCGGAATGGTCAAAAGCGCGATGACCAGGATCAGCCCGGCGACCTGGATGACCATGACCACGGTCACGGCCGTCATGACCTGGAGCAGGTAATAGAGCGGGCGGACCGGGACGCCGGTGGCGCGGGCGAATTCCGGATCGAAGGACAGGGCCAGGAAGTCCTTGTACCAGGGCAGGACCACGGCCAGGATCACGAGGTCCAGTCCGAGCATGATCCAGATGTCGGAGCGGGGCACGGCCAGGATGCTGCCGAAGAGATAGCTCATCAGATCCACGTTGTAGCCGGGGGTGAGATCCATGAGGATGATGCCCAGGGCCATGCCTCCGGCCCACATCACGCCGACCAGGGCGTCGGAGCGCTCGGTCCGCCCGAAGGAGGCGTGGGCCAGGGCCAGGGCGGCCAGCACGGTGAAGCCCACGGCGCAGGGCAGCACGGGCAGGCCCAGAAAAAAGGCCAGCCCGACGCCGCCATAGGCCGTGTGGGCCACGCCCCCGGCCAGGAAGACCTGGCGGTTGACGACCACCAGGGAACCGATGACGCCGCAGGCCACGCTGGCCAGCAGGGCCGCGAGCAGGGCGTTGCGCATGAATTCCAGGCCAAGAATGTCCATCATGCGCGTCTCCCCAGGCTGTCGGATCGCGTTTCTCCGAAAATGGACGACAGGCCCTTGATGTATTCGTCCAGGGGGCAGGTCGCGTCGTGGGTGCCGTAAATCAGGGCCAGCATTTCGGGGCTGAGTTCGCGGTTTTGGTTTTGGATCAGGGTCGCGTTCACGGCCGCGACGCTGGTGATGCGCGTCGAGGCGGAGATGAGATCGTGGCTGACCATGACCACGGTGATGGATTGGCTCAGGGCCGAGAGTAGGTCGAACAGGCAGACCTTGCCCTGGGGATCGATATTGGCCGTGGGTTCGTCGAAAAGGAGCAGGGCCGGGTCCGAGACCAGGGCCCTGGCCACGAGCACGCGCTGTTTCTGTCCGCCGGACAGGGCGTCGAAGCGGCGCTCCGCCAGATCGGCCATGCCAACCATGGCCAAGGTGTCGAGGGCCTTGTTTTTTTCGTTGCTCGAATATCCGGGCCAGCGCCGGCCCTCGCGCCGCAGGCCGAGGAGGACCGCGGCGTGCACGGTGATGGGGAAGCTGGGCTGGACCACGGCGTGCTGCGGCACATAGCCCACGGCCGGGGTGCTTTGGCGCGGGTCGCGGCCCAGGACGCGGACCGCGCCGGCCTTGGGCGCGAGTAGACCGAGAATGAGCTTGACCAGGGTGGTCTTGCCGCCGCCGTTGGGGCCGACCACGGCCATGAAATCGCCGGATTTGACGGTCAGGTTCACGTCCGAGAGCACGTTCCGGTCGCCGTAGGCGAAGGACACGCCGCGCAGTTCGATGACCGGGACGCCGCTCTCGCGCAAGGGACGGAATTTGGGCTCCGGAATGGACACGCGCCCATGGTCGGAGCAGGACGAGCAGATGTGGTCGAGATGCATGGAATTTCCTTGTGTCTGGGTCGGGGGAGGACGTCTGTTTGGTCGGAAGCCGCCCTGGATCAACGCAGCGCGTCGGCGAAGGCGCGGGCGGCCTGGCGCAGATTTTCGGCCCAATTCTCGGCCAGGGGATCGAGGCGGACCACCGCAGCCCCGATCTGGCGGGCGATGACGGCCGCGCTTTTTTCCGAGAACTGCGGTTGCACGAAAACGACCCGCGCCCGCGTTTCCTTGGCCATGGCGATGATGCGGCCCATTTCCTTGGGGCTCGGCTCCTTGCCCTCGATTTCGATGGGGACCTGGGTCAGGTCATGGGCCTTGGCGAAATAGCCCCAGGACGGATGAAAGACGAGGAAGGCCCGCCGGTTGGCGGGAATAGGGGCGAGCAGGGCGCGGATGTCCCGGTCCAAGTCGTCCAACTCGCGCAGAAAGGCCGCGCAGTTGGCGCGGAAGGTCGCGGCGTATTCCGGCGCGACGCGGATCAGGCCTTCGCGGATGTTCTCGGCCTGGATCTTGACCAGAAGGGGGTCCAGCCAGATGTGCGGATCAAGCCCGCCATGGTCATGATGTTCGTTGTCCGCGCCTACTGGTTCATCGTGGGCCGATTCGCCGTGGGGCGGGGCTTCGTGGTGATCGTGGTGATGGACGTCCATGGGGATCTTGCGCACGCCGTCCTCGGTGTGGACGACGGCGATGCCGGGGCTGGCGCCCACGATGCGGTCCAGCCAGGTTTGGTCGAAACTGTCGCCGATGGTGAAAAAAGCCTTGGCCCCGGCCAGTTCGGCCATCTGCTTGGGCCGGGGCTCGTAGGTGTGGGGGCTCGCGCCGGGCGCGACCATGACCGAGACCTCGACCAGCCCGCCGCCGATCTTGTCCACGAAGTAGCGCTGCGGAGCGATGCTGACAAAGACGCGCGGCGCGGCCTGGGCCGAGAGGGAGGCAAGAAAGAATATAAACGCCGACAAAAGTATGATTTTTTTCATGATTTCCTCCATGAACGGAAATGTTGCGGTCCGCGCCGGCCTCGCCCGGCGGCGCGTCGAGGGGAGCTGTGTCGCATGGCCGCCAACGTCTTGTCTATCGGGTCCGGCCGCCGTAGGAAGAAGCACGATTCACGCAACAGGGTTTTTTACGCAAGGAGTATCCATGCTTGATTTTGTCATCGATGAATCCCGCTGCGTCCAGTGCGGGGAGTGCGTGGCCGACTGCCCGGTGTCCATCATCGATCTGGATGGGGACTTTCCCCGGATTCCGGCTCACAAGGAAGGGCATTGCATCCGCTGTCAGCACTGCCTGGCCGTGTGTCCCACGGCGGCCTTGTCCATCCTCGGGGTGGACCCGGACCGGGTCGCGGATTTGCGCGCCCCCGCGCCCGACGCGGTGGAAAATCTGCTCAAGGGCCGCCGTTCCGTGCGTCGTTATCTCGCGCAGGCCGTGGCTCCGGAGCTGCTGGAGCGCTTGCTGGAGGTCGCGGCCCACGCTCCCACGGGCAAGAACCAGCGCCAGATTCGTTTCACCCTGGTCGACGACCCGGCTGTCATGGCGGCCATCCGCGAGCGGACCATCGAGGCCATCCGCCGGGCGAGCATCGACAACACCCTGCCCGTCGGGATGGAATACTTCGCCAAGTTCGTGAGCCACTACGACCAGGGCCGGGACATCATCTTCCGCGACGCTCCGCACATGCTCGTCGTGTCCGCTCCCGAGACCAGCCCGACTCCGGAGGCCGATCCGTACATCGCTCTGACCTATTTCGAGATCATGGCGGCCGCCCTGGGGCTGGGCGCGGTCTGGTGCGGATTCGCGGCCTGGGCCATTTCCCGCGTGGTCCCGGAACTGCGGGACATGCTCGGCATTCCCCGGAATCACCGTTCCCTCTACGCCATGATGTTCGGCTATCCGGCCATGCATTACGCCCGCGTCGTGCGGCGCGACGTGCTGGACGCGCACCGCGTGACCATGGCCGACCTGGAGGCCGCGCGGTGAGCCGGGACATTCTGCACAGATTGGCCCAGGGCGTGGTCGTGGCCGACGGGGCCATGGGCTCGCTGCTGTTCGAGCGCGGAGTGGACAGCGCATCCTGCTACGACGGCCTGAACCTGACCGACCCGGACCTGGTCGCGTCCATCCACGCCGCCTATGTCCAGGCCGGGGCCGAGGTCATCGAGACCAACACCTTTGGCGCCAACCGGGTCAAGCTCGGCCGGTTCGAGCTGGCCCACGCGGTGCGCGAGATCAACCTGCGCGGGGCCGAGCTGGCCCGCAAGTGCGCCGGACCGTCGCGCTTCGTGGCCGGAGCCATTGGGCCCCTGGGGCGTCTGGGCGAGGACGGGCCGGACCAGGCCGAGCTGGAGGAGATTTTCGGCGAGCAGGCCCGGGCCTTGGTCGAGGGCGGGGCGGACTTCATCATGCTCGAAACCTTCGCCAGCCTGACCCTGCTGCGCACGGCCTTGGCCGGAGTGAAACGGGCCGTGGCCGCGCCCGTGGCCGCGCAGATGGTTTTCACCCAGCGCGGCCGGACCCACTCCGGGCGCGCGGCGCGGGACTGCTTCGCGGCCCTGATCGCGGACGGGGCGGACATCGTCGGCCTCAACTGCGGCATCGGCCCCAAGAACGCCCTGGACGTGGTCCGGGACGTGGGGCCGGTGGCCGCGCCTCTTTCGGTTTTGCCCAACGCCGGATTCCCGGAGGCGTCCGGAGACCGGCTCATGTACGCCAGCTCGCCCGAGTATTTCGCGCGCCAGGTGGCGGCCTGCGCCTCCCACGGCGCGCGGTTGGCGGGCGGATGCTGCGGCACCGGGCCGGAGCATATCGCGGCCCTGGTGCGGGCTCTGGGCGCGTCCACGCCCGTGGTCCACGCGGCGGCCCCCGCGCCGGAAGAGTCGCGCCCCCAGACCGCCGCGCCGACCGCCCTGGCCCGGCGTCTGGCCCAGGGCAAAGTCATTTTGGTCGAGCTGGACCCGCCCAAGCATCTCGACGTGGAGCCCGTGCTCACGGCGGCCCAGGCCCTGGTCGAGGGCGGGGTGGACGCCATCACCATCGCCGAGAATCCCCTGGCCGTGCCGCGTCTGTCCAACATCGTCCTCGCGAACATGGTCCGCGCCCGGACCGGGGCCGATGTCGTCGTCCACCTGACCGGCCGCGACCGCAATCTGGTCGGCATGCAGTCGACCATCATGGGCCTGGCCGCCACGGGCCTGCACAATGTCCTGGCCGTGACCGGCGATCCGCCCTCGGCCGGCAGCGCGGAACGGGTCTCGGGCGTGTACGACCTGCGCTCCCTGGAACTCATGTCCCTCTTGGC
>CAYLNA010000071.1:0-8368 GCA_964384665.1 uncultured Desulfovibrionaceae bacterium
CCGTAGGCAGTTCTCCGTCTTGGTACTGCCACCAGCCATAGCCAGCATCCTGATGGATGATGTCCTCGGTGCGCGTGGCGTAGTTCATGACCATCAAATCCGTGCCCGCGCCGGCATTGATGGAGTCGAAGCCGAGCCCGGCGTTGATGGTGTCATCGCCCGCGCCGCTGGCGATGGAATCACTGCCGCTCAAGGCCGAAGTATTGATGTTGTCGTTGCCAATGCCCGTGGCGATGGAGAGTTCCTCGATGGCGGTGATTTTCGCCCCGGTGACGGCAATGGTC
The DNA here is from genome assembly GCA_964384665.1 of uncultured Desulfovibrionaceae bacterium. GTDB lineage: Bacteria > Desulfobacterota > Desulfovibrionia > Desulfovibrionales > Desulfomicrobiaceae > Desulfomicrobium. The sequence continues at coordinate 285 of CAYLNA010000071.1, forward strand.
ATCGTGGCCGTGGGAGAAAGGACGACCGAGGTGTCGTCCGAGATGGAGGAGTAGTCCACGCTCCAGCGGTCCACGCCCGCGCCGCCGTTGATGATGTCGGCTCCAAGACCGCTGGAGATGGTGTCGTGCCCCCCGCCTCCGATGAGCCGGTCGGCATAGCTCCCGCCAAACAGGGCGTCGCTTTCCGTGCCGCCGGTGACGTCGAAAGATTCAAAATTGTAAAAATAGACCGTGTTGAACGCGCTGTCCGAGTAATAGGTCCAGCTGTAATAATTCCCATAGCTGACTGGGCCAGTGGCCGTTGAATAGTTGATGATGATGCGATCCAGGCCGCCCTGCGCGTCGATCCACTCCGGCTCGCCCAGCGGAGCCGTGTAGGTGTTGTCGCCATCCCCAAGATACATTGTCATACGAACCTCCTAGCTTTGTTTGAAGTTTTTTTGCCCGTCAAACAATGGTCGCGATTTGTGGCGCTGATTGTTTTTTTGTGTTTACTTATAGTAAATGCATACTTTTTATGTTGCGTCAAGGGATTGGAAGATGTATGTCACGCAATTTTTGTTTCGCGCGAAGTTGTCGTCCAGGGACTTGGGCATGCGCACAAAAAAAGGCCGCTCGAAGGCGGCCTGGAGATCGGAGGCGGGGATGTGGACTATTCTTCTTTCTTGCTCTCGGCGACGACCTGTTCGGTCACGTTGGGCGGGCATTCCTCGTAGAGGGCGAATTCCATGGTGAAGGTGCCCTGCCCGCCGGTCATGGAACGCAGGTCCGGGGCGTATTTCATCATTTCGGCCATGGGTACGTGGGCTTTGACTTCGGTGATGCCGGCCTGGGAATCGGAGCCCAGGACCCGGCCGCGTCGGCTGGACAGGTCGCCGATGACGTCGCCCATGAATTCATCCGGAATGAAGACCGAGGCCAGCATGATCGGTTCGAGCAGAATCGGATTGCACGTTTCCACGGCTTTCTTGAAGGCCAGGGATCCGGCGATCTTGAAGGCCATTTCCGACGAGTCCACCGTGTGGTAGGAGCCGTCATAGACCGCGACCTTGAAGTCGACCATGGGGTATCCGGCCAGAAAGCCGCGCGCGGCCGCTTCCTGGACGCCCTTGTCCACGGCCGGAATATAGTTGCGCGGGATGGAGCCGCCGACGATTTCGTCCAGGAATTCATAGCCCTTGCCGCGCGGGTTGGGCTCCATGCGGATCCAGCAGTCGCCGAACTGCCCGCGGCCGCCGGACTGCTTCTTGTGCCGGCCCTGGACCTGGGCCTTGCCCTTGATGGTCTCGCGGTAGGGAATCTTGGGCGTCTTGAGCACGATGTTGGCCTTGTAGCGGCGCTTGACCTTTTCCACGGCCATTTCGATGTGCAGCTGGCCCATGCCGGAGAGGAGCATGTCGCCGGTGTCGTCGTTGCGTTCCAGGTGCAGATTGATGTCTTCTTCCAAAAGTTTTTGCACGGCGGCGAAGACCTTGTCCTCATCGCCTTTTTCCTCGGCGGCCAATGCGTAGGAAATGATGGCCGGGCTGAGCGCGGGCTTGTCCAGGCTGAAGACGGATTTTTCCGCGCACAGGGTATTGCCGGTGCTCGTGTTTTTCAGTTTGGCCACGGCCACGATGGCGCCGGGGCCGACTTCTTGCTTGCAGGGGGTTTGTTTTTTGCCTTCCAGGAAGAGCAGTTGGCCGATTTTTTCTTTTTCCTCGGTGGCGGCGTTAAAGACGCTGGAATCGGGGGCCAAGACTCCGGACAGCACGCGCAGCACCGACAGCTGGCCGGCGAAGGGATCGGCGATGGTCTTGAAGACAAAGGCGGCGAAGGGTTCTTCCGGGCTCGACGCGCGTTCGTTGCCGTCCTGGCCCAGCCATGGCTTGTGCTCCAGGGGGGAGACCAGCGCGTTCTGGATGGTTTCCAGCAGCGGAATAGCACCCTTGTTCTGCATGGCCGCGCCGACGCAAACCGGCACCAGGGCGCGGTTTAGCACGCCAAGCCGCAGGCCCAGGGCCACATCCTCGTCGGACAGGGAGCCTTCCTCCAGGTATTTTTCCATCAGCTCTTCGCTGCTTTCGGCGATGTTTTCGACCGCGATTTCGCGGGCCATGGTCACGTCATCGGCTAGGTCTTCGGGCATGTCGATGGGCAGCAGTTCTCCCTTTTCGCCAAAGGCGTAGGCCTTCTCGGCCAGGACGTCGATCACGCCCGAGAAATTCATCTCGCTGCCGATGGGCATGTGGAGCAGCACGGGCTTGATGCCCAGAATTTCGCCGAGGCCTTGGTAGGCCATCTGGAAATTGGCGCGCTCGCGGTCCATTTTGTTGATGAAGACCATGGCCGGGAGTTCAGCCTTGGTGACTTCGGACCAGATGCGCTTGGTCAGGGGCTTGACGCCGTCGATGGCGTCGATGACCAGGACCGCGTTGTCCGCGCCCTGCATGAGGTAGGGGAGGTCGCCGATGAAGTTGTTGTCACCGGGAGTGTCGATCAAAAAGACGGGGTTTTTTTTCCAGGAAAATTGGGCGAAGCCGGGTTGGATGCTGCCCCGGCGCTTGATCTCTTCCGGCTCGTAATCAAGCGCCGTGGTCCCTTCCTCGATCTTGCCCAGCCTCGAGATGGAACCGGCCGCGAACAGCAGCATTTCCGCCACTGACGTCTTGCCGGTTCCGCCATGCCCTATCAGGGCGCAGGTTCTCTGTTTTTGAAGTAATTCCCGCATACAGCCCCCTTATGCAAAAGTATTACGTAACCGAATGGCTACAGGGTATAATGCTTTCCCGTGGACGCTTGGGCCCGGGGGAAATGTACTTGCAAAAGAGTGGAAATTGGACAACAGTCCACGGTCCCGTGATCCGGAACGTATTCAAAGATGCTGCGATCTTGAACTTTTTCAAGAACTTCCCCTATAGGGAGGTGGTATGGAAGTTGTCAAGGCCGCGTGTGTTTTTGTTGTCTTCTAATTCTTCGAAATTGTTGAGAGAAACTCATGAATTCGGTTCCCTCCCCCCTCTCCTGTTCTACCTCGGCCCATTTGGTCCGTCATCCCGCCTCCGCCATCGACTGTTCCGGACCGTGGCTGTTCTGGCCCCGCGAGATTCCGGCGCGGCTTCGGCGCGCTCTCGCGGACCGGGGACAGATGACGCCTGTCTTGATCGACGGCGGCGGGGCGCGTCCCATGCTCGTGGCTGGGGCGGCCCGCGCGGCCTGTCTGGCGGAATTGGGCCAAGAGGTCTGGTGCCTGGATCTGGGCGCGTTGAGCGATGTGGACAAAGGCCTGGCCTACATCCACTCCAATCTGGATCTGGAAGTGACGGAGGCGCGGCTGGTCGCGGCCGTGCGCTATTTCGCGGAGCACGGAGGGGGCGAGATGGGCCGCGTTTTCGAGGCGTTGGGGATCGCGCCACGCTCCAAGCAGGCGCGGTTGGCCCTGGCGTGGCTGGATTTGCCCAGGCCTTGGGATGACGCCTTGGCCCGTGGGGCGTTGCCCCTGGCCTGCGCCGAGGTGCTGGTCGCTTTTTCCGCCGCCGAGCGCCGCGCCGTGGAGCCGCTTTTCAGCCAGCTTTGCTGGTCCAGGGGCAACGCGGTCAATGTGCTGACCTGGATACGGGAGACCTGCCTGCGCGATGGGCTGTCCGCGAGCGAGGCCATGGCCGCCATGGGCGCGGACGAAATCCTGCGCGCCGACCTCTCGCCCAAGGACGCCATGGCCCGGCTGACCCAGGCTGCGCGGCGGTTGCGCTATCCCGAACTGACCCGCATGGAACGGGATTTCGAGGCCGAGGTGGCGGCCATGGCCGTGGGCGCGTCCTGGCGGATCGCGCAGCCAGACCAGTTTGAATCCGGGAACGTGGAGCTGTGCGCGCGCGTGTCCAGCCGGAACGAGCTGGAACGGGCCGTGCGGGATCTGAAGGCGTTGGCTTCCCGCGCGGGCTGGGACGCGTTCTGGAACGGAGACGCCAGATGACGGCCTTGCCGGGCTATCTGGCCGGAATCAGTCGGGTGGTGGTCGATCAAACCGTGGCCGATTCGGCCATGGCCGCGCGTATTCGGGCCAAGCTGTCGCATCTGCCGTGGGAAATCCTGTCCGAGGGCGCGACGCTGGAATCCGGCCTGGGCCGCGAGGACATCCTCTACCTCAAACACTACCGGGGGCGTTTCGTGCGTCCCTGTCCGGGCACCAGCCATTACCGGTGCTGCGGATACCAGATCATCCACATCGGCGAGAACTGTCCCCTGCGCTGCTCCTATTGCATCTTGCAGGCGTATTTTCAGGACCGGGTCTTGAAAGTTTGGGCCAATCAGGACGACTTGTGGGCCGAACTGGAACAGGCCTTCGGGACCGACCCCGGGCGGCGGTTTCGGGTCGGCACCGGCGAGTTCACGGATTCCCTGGTGCTGGAGCCCCTGACCGGCTACAGTCGCGATTTGGTTGGTTTCTTGAGCCGTTACGACAACGTTTGCCTGGAACTCAAATCCAAGGTCGTGGATCTGTCCTGGATGGACGCCGTGCGCGATCCGCGCCGGGTACTGCCGGCCTGGTCCATGAATGCGCCGCGCATCTCGGACGCCGAGGAGCAGGGGGGCTGCGCCACCCTGGAGGAACGTCTCCAGGCCGCGCGACGTTGCGCCGAGGCGGGTTTCCGGGTCTGTCTGCATTTTGATCCCATGATTCATTTTCCGGGCTGGGAGGCAGGCTATGGCCGGACCGTGGAGATGATTCTCGATCACCTCCGGCCCGAACACATCGCCTATCTGAGCATGGGCTCGTTCCGCTACATGCCGGACTTGAAACGCCATATCGCGGCCAATTTTCCCGGATCCACATACATTCATGGGGAATTCATCACCGGCATCGACGGCAAGCAGCGCTTGCTGCGCCCCCTGCGGGAGGCGCAGTTCCGTTTTCTGGCCGAGCGGCTGCGGCGAGGCGGGATCGACAAGCAGCTCTATTTCTGCATGGAGTCGGACGAGATCTGGCGGGCCGTGCTGGGTCGCACTCCGCGCGATTTTGGCGGGCTGTATCGCTACCTGATGGCTCTGGCCTTCGAGGACGACGAGGGCCGGGCCTAGGCCGGGTCCGTCGCGCGGGGCGGGACGAGGCCCGAAAGGTCCAGGTTCATGTTTTTGACGCAGCTGTCCTTCAGGTGGCAGCGCTCGCAGCCATAGCGGTGCGGATAGGGCGTGATGGTCGAGTACTTGCGGGACAGGGCTCCGGACTCCTGCATGTGCAGCCCGAGTTTTTCCACGGTTCGGCGCAGGGGCTTGGTCGGCTCCGGCACCGGCGCGCATTCCTTTTCGCCCAGTTCCGGCATGAGCGATTTGAGCGTGCCCATGATCATGGTCTGGGCGATGGCCTCGTGCTTGAATCCCTCGGATGGGGACTCCTTCCAGATCGCGTCCACCTCTTCTTCCACGGCTTCTTCCAGATAGACTAGCACATGGCCCTTGCGGTCCCCCAGTTGGTGGATTTTCAGGTGCGGCAGCCATTTTTCCCAGGTTTCCAGAACCGCGCGCATTTCGAGCGGTCCGATCTGGTCGATCTGGGCCAGAAACAGGAAGGTGGAAAAATCGAACTCCGGCTGCATGGCCAGGGTGGTGACGGACAGAGTTTTCATGGGTGATCCGATGGGGTTGTGGATGCGCGCGGCACGATGCCGCGCTCGGTGCGAGGGCTCGTAGTGAAGCATTTGGCCTCGAAATTCAAGCCGCGGATTCGTCGTTCTTGAGATGCTTGGCCGCCCAGAGCGAGGCCTGGAGGCGGTTGGGGACATCGATCTTTTTGTAGATGTTGTAGATGTGGGATTTGATCGTGTTCAGGCTCAAAAACAGCTTGTCCGCGATGTCCTTGTTGGTGGCCCCGGCCGCGAGCATGAGCAGAATTTCTTTTTCGCGGGTACTCAGTTCGCCCGCCTCGCCCTCGAAGGTGACGCGTATTTCGCTGTCGGATTTCTGGAGCCCCAGCAGATATTGGGACATGGCCTCGCGGGAAAACCAGAGTTCATTTTCGAGCATGGCGCCGACGCCCTTGCTCAGCAGTTTGAAGGACGTGGTGCGGAAGAAGATGCCGCGCACGCCGTGATTCATGGCTTCCAGCTCCACGGAGCGGTCGTCGGAGACGTTGAAGAGGGCGATGGACGTGGTGATGAACGGGGACTCGTCCCCGCCGAGTCGCTCCAGCAGGGCCGACACCGATGTCCCGGCGCAATCGATCAGGGCCAGGTCGGGCTTGGCCATGTCGAGGACCTTGGTCAGCGACGGGGAATGGGAACAGTTCAGGCCCATTTCCTGACTCAGGCGGGCGGCCAGCAGGTCGTTTAGCAAGGGGTCGTCGCCGACGATGCCGATCATGGCCTGGGCCTGGCTGGGCGTTTTGGGCTGGGCCGAGCGGATGGACGTGACCCGGCTGGGATCGAAGGCGATGGCCATGCCGGAGGGCTCGGTCCGGACCACCGTGCCTTCGACCTTGAAGCGGGAGCCGGTCATTCTGGCGTGCCCGCCGTCGAAATCGAGGGAGATGTTCAGCATGACCGAGGTTCCGACGGGATGAATGATGTCCGTGGTGAAAAAGACGCCGCTGGCGGAGATGTTCGTGGTGGGCACCGTTTGATCCGAAGTGGTCTGCATGGGCGTGTTCACGTGGGCGGGAACGCTCAGGGTAAATCGTTCGAGGTGGCGTCGGTTGTCCCGGGACGTCGCATCGAGCGCGCGCCCCAAATCTCTGTCCGGGCCGTGGGTATTCGTCATTGTGTTTCCCCCTCGATCTCCGGCGTGGGAGTATTGGCGGGCAACAGGTTGTTTTTTTTCAGGTAGAGCAAAAATTTCTTGGCGATGTCCAGGTTCGGGTTGAGTTGCAGGCTGCGTTTCAGATGCTTGACCGTGCCGAGAATGTCCGTCTTGGCGAAATAGGCCCGCGCCACGTTGTAGTGCAGGTGTTCGTCGTCCGGCGAGAGGGAGAGGGCCTTGCCGTAATATTCCAGGGCCTGGTCGTACATTTCATTCTTGCGCAGGCTGATGCCGAAGTCGTTGAAAAGATGCTTGTGCTCGGCCTCGAAGGCGGCCTCCATCTTGATCAGGCGCTGGAAGATGTTGTCCGCCTTGTCGGTGTCTCCGCGCTCCAGATAGGTCAGGCCCAAGCCAAAATTGGCGCGGACGTTTTCCACGTCCACGCGCAGGGCGTTGGAAAATTCATATTCGGCGCTGTAAGTCTCGCCATTGGCCCGGTGTCGCTCGGCCTTGGCGATGGTCTGGTTCAGCTTGCGGATGTTGGGATAGACTTTGGTCGTGTAGAATTCGGGCTCTGGAGCATACTTCTCCAGGAATTCGTTTTTTTCGATCTCCTGCTTGGGACCGGCCGGAACATAGTTCGGGTTCAACGGCTGGAGCCAGACCACGCCCTGTTCATCCTCCTCCGCGAACCAGTACATGGTCTGCGTGGTCTTGCGGGCCGTGACCCCAGCGCCGACCTTGGCCGTTCGTTCCGAGGAGAACACGCCCTTGATGCGCGTGGGGTGGGTCTGGTGTGCGGTTTCCGACATGGGCGCTCCCGAGCGGGTTAGCTGATCTCCTCAAGATACATGCGCGCTACGTTTTCCGGATCGGCGGCCTTGGTGATGGGGCGTCCGACCACGAGAAAGGTGCTGCCGTCCTTGGCCGCCTGGGCCGGAGCGCAGACGCGGGTTTGGTCCCCGGCCTGGGCTCCGGGCAGTCTGATTCCGGGAGTCAGGATGTTAAAGGGTTCACAACATGCTGTACGGATAGCAGAAACTTCTTGGCCTGAACAGACCACGCCATCCAGCTTCCAGGTTTGGGCCGAAACCGCCAGATCCACGGCGAGGCGGCGCAAATCCTCGGCCGTGCCGGTTGGGTTCCAGATCAGGTCGGCCGGGCCCATGCTGGTCAGGATGGTCACGCCGAGGATGAGCGGCGGGGTCTGTCCCGCGGTCAGGGCCTGGTCCCGTCCAACCAGGGCCGCCTGGGCCATGTTGCGTCCGCCCAGAGCGTGGATGGTCAGCATGTCCGCGCCCATGGCCGTGGCCCGGGCCACGGCGGCCTGCACGGTGTTGGGGATGTCCATGAACTTGAGATCCAGGAAA